>NZ_CP029295.1:300000-600000 GCF_003332325.1 [Mycoplasma] phocae
ATGTTATTTTTCATGTAAATTATTTTGTATAATGCTTCGACTATGGGTAATTCTAGTCGCCCATTTTTAATATAATTTTCATAAATAACTTTTATTGATCTAAGCCCTTCAACTGTTTTATTGTTTGTTTCTTTAGTATTGCTAAAAAAATTTTTGCCAAAAGTATAATTTCTTGATTTAGGTGATAACGCAGTTAAAATTAAATCCCCTATCCCTGACAAACCAAAAATTGTTGATTTCTTGCCACCAACATATTTATTATAAGTTAGGATTTCATTGATTGAGCGACTAACAAGCGCAACTTGAGTATTTGTTGAATATCCTAAACCTTCTGCCATACCTGAAGCAATTGAGATAATATTCTTAAATATTGCCCCGACTTCAGCACCTTTAACATCGTTTTGTGTATATACTCTAAATCATTCATTAGAAAATAACTTTTGCACCTTTTTTGCAATATTTTTATTATAAGCCACGGCATCAACTAAAGTAATATGTCTTTCAACAATATCAATCGCAAATGACGGTCCTATTAGTGAAACAACACCTGTGATATTGCTGTTAGTTTTAATTAGTTTACTCATTTCATCATAGACTGAGACTGCCGTGTCAGGCCAAAAGCCTTTAGATACATTAATAAAAATGGTGGGTTTAGTTATTTTTGAAATTACTGATTTAAAAACATCTTCAATAAATTGTGTAGGGATAGCAAATAAAATGTAATCAGCATCTTGTATTGCTTCGTCTATATTGGCAGTTGTTTGAAATTTTGGAAGATTAATTTTATCTGAAAAATATTTTGAGTTTTTACCATTTTTAAGTTCTTCTAACTCTTGGTGATCAACTCCATATATGATTACGTTATGATTGTTATCTTCTAAAACTGTAGCACAAGCTGTTCCCATACCACCACTGCCTAATATAGCGACTTTTTGCCTCATAATTTATTCTCCCTTTTTATTTTTGTTTCTTAAAATTAATTCAATTGGCGTACCAGAAAAATTATAATTCTCTCTAATTTGATTTTCAATATATCTTAAATAAGTAAAATGTGCTAAGTCTTTATTATTAACAAATAAAATAAAGGTGGGAATTTTGGCTTCAATTTGTTTAGAGAATGTAATTGATAAACGTCTACCATTAATTGAAGATGCGGGTCTAATAATTTGCGCATTCATAATAACGTTATTCAATTGATTTGTATTAATTTTTCTCGAAATATTTTCTTTTACTTGAAGAATTGTTTCTTTTAATTTATTAATACGATTTTTGTTTTTAGCAGAAATAAATACTATTGGCGCTCAATCTACAAATTTTAATTTTTTTGAAAGATTTTTTTTATATCTATCCATTGTGTTTGTATCTTTTTCAATCAAATCCCATTTATTGACAATGACAATAAGTGGTTTTTTTAATTCGTATGCGATTCCAATTATGTTTTGATGAAAGTGACTAACTTCATATTGAGCATCTAATAGTAACAAACAAAGATCGGTATTTTCAATTGATTGAGTAGCTCGCATTAATGCATAATGTTCAATACTATCTTCAAGCTTGCTCTTCCGTTTAATTCCGGCCGTATCAATAATTTCAAATTCTTGGCCATCAATATTTATTAATGTTGAGACTGAATCTCTCGTTGTTCCAGCTACTTCACTAACAATTGAACGATTTTCGTTTGATAAAGTGTTTAGCAATGTACTTTTACCAACATTAGCCTTCCCTAATAAAGCCAATTTGAAATATTGAGATTCACTCTCTTCATCATAATTCAAGTGATTTAGTACTTCATCTAATAAATCACCTAGTCCATCTCCATGAATGGCACTAATTGGAAAAATCTTATCAAAGCCTAATGAATAAACTGAATTATCATAAAAAGTTGTCTTATGCCCTTCAAGCTTATTAGTTGCCAATAGAACTGGTTTATTAATTTTTCTTAGCTGAGTGGCGACATAATAATCTTCAGATGTTAGTGGTTCTCTTCCATCAATTAAGAAAATAATTACATTTGCTTCTTCAATAGCAACCTGGGCTTGAATTTTAATTTGTTCTTTAAAATTTTCAGATTCAATAGTAATTCCACCAGTATCAACAATAGTAAATTCTTTGCCAGCCCATTTAGCATCGGCATAAATTCGATCTCGTGTTACGCCTGGTGTATCATAAACAATTGCTTGCCTTCGATTAATGATCTTATTAAAAAGGGTACTTTTACCAACATTGGGTTTTCCAATAATTGCGACGATATTTTTATTCATTTTTCACCTTTTTCATTATCTCATTCATCATTGCCTGAAAATTTTCTTCTATACTCATATTAGTTGTATCAATTTCGATACTACCCTCTGAAATTTTTAAAGGATCAATTGCACGGTTAGTATCATTAAAATCTCGTTCTTTAATTGATTTTAATACGTCGTTATAGTTTGAAATAATTCCCATTTCCTTATCTTGGTTAACACGTCTTTCGGCTCTTTTTTCAGGAGTTGCTCAAAGAAAAAATTTTACTTCAGCATTTGGCAGAATCCGGTAAGTTGCATCTCGTCCATCAACAATGATTCCTTTGTTTTTTTCACTAAATGTTTGAATGAAACTATTTACCTTGTTTCTTACATTTTGAAATTTGGCAATTTTTGATGCAATTTTAGAAATATGGTCTTCTCTAATTTTCAGAGTTACATCTTCATCTTTGAAAAAGATACGATCTTCAGCATCAATTCTAATGTCGTCAATACTTCAATTATTATTAACATCATCTTCATTGTCGGTATCAAGTTTTTGTTGAAATGCATTAAGTGCCACTATTCGATAGAAATTTCCCGAACTTAGAAATTTATATCCCAAATGTTGAGCTAATTTTTTTGACATAATTGTCTTCCCAACACCGGATGGCCCATCAATTGCAATATTAATTCTTTTAAGCATTTTTTTCTCCTCTCCTTCAAACTATAACTAGTCATTATATTTTATTTTTTTCAATTTATCATCAATTTTAAATTTATTTTCATCATACTCTAAATTCAACTTCTCAATTTCTTTACTCAGATTTGCCTTAATAGACTTAATTGTTGAAATATGTGAGTTTAATTCATAGTTTTCAATTTGTTTATTTAAATCGTATTTATTACCCGATAAGTCAAGATAATTATCTTCATAGTATTTAATGTAAATATCATCAAATACCTCCAATTTATTGGCTTTTGATAATTGAAAATAATTCTCAATATCGTTAATAATTTTTTTGTATTTTTTGTAATCTTTTTTTGATTTTTCAGATCTAATTTTTCATTTTTTGTTTTCCATATCTTACGCATTTGAAACAACGAAATTTTTCTTTCGAATTTCGGATTTTATATTATTATCGTTTTTATGAATATATCTATATGTTATCGTTAAATTATTCAACCCTTTAATTGGATTTCATTTAACATAAGCATCATTATCCACTTCTGAAGCCGGACTAATATCAAAACTATCTGAGGGATAAATATCTGGAAAAGCGTCATATTTAATAGTTGCTTCTTGAAAAATTTTAAAAATCTTTTCTTGAAATTCCATTGATTCAAACCATTTTTGATTATCTTTTTTTTCATTAATTATTTTTTTAAATTTTTCTGATAAAGTTTCAAGATTTTGATAAAAAGGTGTTCCTAGATCTCATTTTTCGTTTTTACTAATGATTCTAATAATTTTCGAAGATTTATAATAGTATTTTGATTTTGGAGTACCCTTTTGTGCATTTGTTTCAAAATTGCCGGTAGCAAATTCATAATTTAAAAATACTTCATAATTAACTCTTAGTTCTTTAGGATTATCTGTTAATTGAATACTACTATATCTAAAATCTAAAAATTTAATTTCATCAAAGCTCAAACTATTTTTCAATTTTTCTGACAAAAATTTATTTGCATCAAATGGCTTTGGTCTATCTCTTAATAGTTTGTTAATAGATGGACTTAAGAAATTCCTTTGTAAACCTCTTGCCGCGCTTTCTTTACTCTCAGTTTGATTGTTCTTGATATATTCTTTAATTTCTGGATGAGATTCATCATATTCTTTTATAGCTTTATCGGCCAAATTCTTTTGCGATATGAAATTTTCATACAAAATTCTTGGAGTAAATGACTCAATCAATTCATCTTCTAATAAATTAGCCTTGGCTTTTTCTTGAAATTCTTCTGGGCTCCAATAAACCTTTTGAATCTTTCTTGTATTCCTAACAACAAAATAAATTGCACCACCAATAGATCCGGCAATTGTTATCGGTGTTAGTATTGAACCAACAATTAATCATGCTCTTCTTTTTTTAGTTATTTCCATATTCTATATAATTTTATATTATTTTTTACTCTTAACAATGAAAAAATATGAATTGACACAATAAAAAACAAAAAAATAACTGTATTAAATTTAGTTATTTTTTTGAATTCCATTTTCAGCTTGATTTTTTTGGTTTTTCAATATTTCTTATGTAGTTGCAAGATGGGAAATTTGTACAACCAATAAATTTACTACGCTTAATTTTAGTGTAACGATATACAAGATTTGAGTTGCACAATGGACATTTTTCATCTAAGAATTCACTTGGTAGAACAGTGATTTCAATAGTTTGACTCACATCATATAAATGATTATTAAATTTATTTCAAAAATCTTCCATTAAAATCTTGTAATCTTCTTTACCTTCTGAAATCATATCAAGATCAGCTTCAACTTCAGCAGTATACTCTTCGTTAATTGTTTTAGGAAAACCGTTTATTAGTTTGTCTAAAACAATTTTTCCAAATTCAGTTGGATGAAGGCTACCATTTTGGACTTCAACAAATAGCCTTTTCTTAATTAAATTAATTGTTGATGCAAAAGTTGATGGTCTTCCAACTTTTATATCATCTAAGGTTTTGATCAGTGAACCTTCAGTATATCTAGCCGGTGGAGTAGTTTTCTTATCTAATTTAACGAATTCATCAACACCTAATTTATCTCCAACTTCATATTTAGGAAGTGGTTTTGGATCTTCAAATCCAGTAATTGCATAATATCCATTAAAAATAACTTGAGTATATGACATTTTAAAGAAGTAATCATTATTTTTTAATTCATATTGATATATTTTTCTTATTGGAGGATTCATTAAAGCCATAATAGTTTTTTCATAAATAATTTTATAAATATAACTATCAACATCACTAAGACCAAATTGTAAAGTTGCGTCTTTTGGTGTTAGGTTAATATCAGTTGGACGAATGGCTTCATGGGCGTCTTGTTCACCTTTAAAGCCTTTGATTTCATCAGCTACATACTCTTCACCAAATTTATTCTTAATATAATCTTTTGCTTTTTGAATAAAAGTTTCACTCAATCTAGTTGAATCTGTTCTTGGATATGAAATTAATCCAGCTTCAAATAATTTTTGAGCACTTACTTGAACAACTGAAGATGAGTATTTAGCTTCCTTATATAAGACTGATTGTTTAAATGGAGTTATCATCGATTCACGTCTTTGTGAAATTTTATAGTCAGTTACATAAAGGAATTTATCCTTTTCAAGTTCTCTAAGTATTGCAATTGATTTCTTGGGTTCAATTCAAGTATTATCATTGCTGAAGTCTAGGTCTTTTTTATAAAAAAAGTTAGCTTCAATTCCTTCATCAATAATTGCGTTAATTTTACTGTATAAAATTGGAATAAATTCCTCAATTTGTCTTTCTCGATCGCAAACTAATTTCAAAGCAATCGATTGTACTCGGCCAGCGGATGGTGATGTTGGCGCATTCTTAATTTTTTGTTTCATTAATTGCGAAAGTTTAAATCCAATGATTCGATCAAGCATTCTTCTTGCTTTTTGAGCATTAACTAAATTTGTATCAATCAATAACGGATTATCAAGTGCATTTTTTATAGCCTCAGCTGTTATTTCATTGTATTTTATTCTCTTATATTTATTTTCTAATTTTAAAGTGGAAACAAGATTATTAGCAATAGCTTCGCCCTCACGATCTGGGTCAGTTGCGATAAAGACTTCTTTTGCTTCTTTTGTAGCTTTTTTTAATTCGGAAATAACATTTTTCTTGCTAGGATCAGGAACCATATTTGGCTCTCAGTTTTCAAAATCAATTCCTAAATTACCAATTCCTTTAGTTGCTAATTTTAGGATATGACCAACTGATGAGATAACTTTTATATCATTACCAACATATTTTTGGATTGTATTTACTTTATTAGGCGATTCAACAATCATAACTTTTTCATTCATTATTCCTCCTTATTGGATGTTAATAATAATAACATAAACCTAATATAAGATTAAAATAAAAAAAATAAAAGTGATTAGAAACTATCTAACCACGTTTTATATTCTTTATCTTTAGAATTATCAAATATTTCTCGAATTTTTTCTTTATCATTTTTATTAAATTCAGGAATGTAAGGTTTAATTGTAATAATTAAATTACCCCTTTTATTACTATTTCTAATTGGAAAACCTAAATTGTTCAAAGTTATTATTCCATCTAATCTCATATTTTTATTTAATTTGATTGGTTGATTACCATATGGTGTTGGAATAATAATTTCTTCTTCTAAAATAATTGATTTTATTGAAATTGGAACACTTAGGACAAGATCATTGTGAACTAATTCAAAGTGTTTATCTTTCTTTACATTAATATAAATAAATAAGTCCCCTGGTTCTCCACCATTAGGTGAAGGCATGCCATATCCTCTTAAAACAATACTTTCTCCGTCTTTTATTCCGGCTGGAATTTCAATTGTTTCTGAAACCTCATTAGTTTGAAATCCAGATCCTTTACAAGTATTACAAGGTTTTTTAATGATTTTACCATTTCCTGAGCATCTATTACAAGTGCTAAGTGCTGAAAATATTCCCAAGATATTTCTAACCTGACCAGTTCCATCACATTTCTCACATCGATAAACATCACTAGAAGAATAAGCACCAGATCCATCACAAACCGCACACTTAGAGGTTTTCATTAAATCAACAAGAACCTTTTTACCTTTAATAGCATCCATCAACTCAATAACATATTTCCGGTGTAAATCTTCACCTCTTTGTTGTCTTGGTTGTCTTTGACCAAAATTAAATAAATCTTCAAATCCAGTGGCACCATCAAAACCACTAAAAGCATTTTTGAAATTACCGAAGAAACTTCCAAAAATATCTTCTGCTGAAAAGTTAAATGAATTTGGATCAAATGCTGAATGACCTAATTGATCATATTGTCTTCTTTTTTCAGGATTAGAAAGAACTTCATAGGCTTCCGCTACCTCTTTAAATTTTTCTTCAGCATCATGATCTTTGTTTTTATCGGGATGATATTTCATCGCCAATTTTCTATATGCTGATTTAATTTCACTATCTTTGGCATCTCGTGAAATTCCTAATACTTCATAATAATCTCTCTTATTTTTTTCCATAGCTTATATATTTTAGCACAAAAAGGGTAAGAGTGCTAATAATTTAGTAAATCATCGTATTGCAAAACAACAATGCGCTCCTTTTGATTAATATCTTTGACAATTTTAGCATGGGGAAAATTGCTTTTAAATCATACTGAAACATATGGGTCAATTTCAAAGATTAACATTCCCTTATAATTCAAATATTTAATCGCGTTTTTGCAAATAAATTGATATTCTTTTAATCCTTCGTTTTTAGCAAATAATGCTCTTTTAGGTTCGTGTCTAAGTGATTTTGAAAACTTGCTTTTCTTATTTAGATAAGGGGGATTGCAAATAATTAGGTCAAATTTTTCATAAATTTTTTTAAATCAATTAGAACGAACAATTTTGGGATTGACATTATTAATTTTGGCATTATATTTGCTTTGTTTAATGGATTGACGGCTAATGTCTACCATTGTTATGTTATTAGTGTTTTTATTTTTGGCAATTGCTATTCCAATAAAACCTGAACCACAACCTAAATCTAATATTTTTGTGTTTTGATTAATAAAATTGTATGAAAATAAAATTAATTCTTCGGTTTCATATCGAGGAATTAACACTTTATATCTTAAATCAATGTGCACATTTTGCATAATTTGATATCCAATAATTTTTTGACATGGCACATTTTTTTTTAGTAATTTTTTTTCTTTTTTAGAAATAGTAAGTGGTAAGTCATAGCGAATTTTTTCATGGAGCAATTCATTTTCGGAAATCACTATAACCCTGCCTCTTTGATTTTTTGGGCTTTTTCATCGGCAATTAGAGCTTCAATAATTTTTCCAAGATCCCCATCCATAATAGTTTTTAACGAAGTTGAAAAACCAATTCGATGATCAGTCACACGGTCTTGTGGATAGTTATAAGTTCGAATTTTTTCGCTACGATCACCAGTTCCAGATAGTTTTCTTAAACCGCTTTCTTCAGCTTCTCGCTTATTCATTTCAATTTCGTAAAGTCTTGATTTTAAAACTTTCAGCGCTGTTTCTCGGTTTTGAATTTGACTTCTTTCATCTTGTGAAGTAACAACTATGCCACTAGGTTTATGAGTTATTCTAACAGCTGAGTCAGTTGTGTTAACGGATTGACCACCGGCACCAGAACTTCTAAAAACATCAATTTCAATATCTTCAGGTTTAATATCAATTTTAACATCATCATCAATTTCGGGCAAAACTGTTACTGTAGCGGTTGAAGTATGAACTCTTCCTTGAGTTTCAGTTTGTGGAACTCTTTGAACTCTGTGAACACCTCGCTCAAATTTTAATTGAGAAAAAACTTTTTCACCTTTCACACTAAAAACAATTTGTGAAAAACCGCCAGCCACACCAAATGTTGAATCAATAATTTTTATTTTAAAATTTTTATCTTCACAATATTTTTGATACATTTTAAATAAATTTCCAGAAAAAATGTTAGCCTCGTCACCGCCAGCTGCGCCTCTAATTTCCATAATAACATTTCGTTTATCATTTTCATCTTGAGGTAAAAGCAGCTCCTTAATTTTGTTCTCCAAATCATTTAATTGGTTAACTTGGTTGTCAATATCATTCTTGGCTAATTCTAATAATTCAGCATCTTTTTCAGAAGATAGAATTTCTCTTGTTAATTTATGTAAATCTTCAATGTTTTGATATTCCTTGAAGTGAGTGTAAATATCTTCTAAATTTGCTTTTTCTTTACTTAATTTTGTGTATTGCTTGATATCGTTATAAATTTCTGGTGTGTTCAGTTTTTCTGAGAGGTTTTCATATTGCTTAGCAATTGAAGTTAGTGATTCATACATTGTTTTTTCCATAGTAAAATTATTATAACAAAATTGAAAATAACATCTAAGAAAATGTATCACCATTTATTTTCAAAGATAATCCAAACTAATTTATTTATTTTTAAAAATTTAACTATAATTAATTAAATATGAAAATTTATAGTTGGGATATAAAATCAAAATTGGAATTAAACAAAGATATTGTAATTTGTTTAGGGTCTTTTGAAACTTTACACTTAGGGCACAATGAATTATTTAAAATTGCTAGAGATCTTAAAAATACTAACCCCCATTTAGAATTAGCAGCAATGATGTTTCAAAATCCAATTAGAAAAGGCGAAATTGCTTCAGAAAAAGCTTTTCAACCAAAAACACGGTTATACACATTTCATGCACTAGGTTTTGACAGTGTTTTTATTATCAATATGGATAAAAATTTACTAAATTTAGATTATAAGATTTTTATCAAGAGTCTAAAAGAGAACGGGGTTAAAAAAATTGTTTGTGGTCAGGATTTTCGCTTTGGTTTTATGAAAAAAGGGACAATTAATGACTTAAAAAAAGAATTTGAAGTCTATGTAGCCGATGAAAAAAAAGTTAATAAAGCCAAAATTTCATCAACCTTAATTAATGAATTTATTAAAGAAGGTAATGTCGAAGGGATGAATGCTCTGTTAATAGAAAATTACGCATTTATTACGACAATGGATAAATTTAGATATAAATATCCTAAAAATTTAATTTCACTCAAAGATGGTGTATATATTGTCAATGTTGTTATTAGCAATATTGAATACCATGGCATTACCTTGATTAATTCCAAGAACCATTCTGAAGAGAATCAATTAAACAATATTTTATATTTATATGATCTTGAAATTATTCCTTCTAAATATGAAGAAATCTTTATTGAATTTCTACACCGAATCCGTTATATTGATAGTATTAAAGAAGATAAACTTTCAAAATCTGATATTGAAATTGGAAAACGTTGATTTATTGAAAATATGTAAATATTAAAAAAATAAAAAGCCCTTTATTATTGAGCTTTTTGTATTTTTTAATCGTAAAAACCTTTTTCTCTTAATTTGAAATAAGGTCCATCTTCTGTAACTGGTAAACATATTTCTTTAGCAACATCTTTAGTTACATCTTCACCATTGCCCATGGCAATTCCTAACCCGACTTCTTCGAGCATCTCAATGTCATTTTCTGAATCTCCAAATGCAACCATTTGATCCAAGCTAACATTTAGTAAATCACCCAATATTTTTAGCCCAGTAGCTTTGGTAATTCCTTTAGCAGAAATGAAAACTCCACCAACTCATTCTGCCAAAATTCATAAATCCATATTGTTTTCTTCAAAAAATTTTGCTAATTTCACTGCTAATTCATGTGGTGTTTTTGAACTTATAGTAATCAGATAATTTTTATCATTTTGTTTTTCAAATTCTTTTTCTGATATGAATTTATCTTTGTAAGGGCGATAAAATCAATGATCAATGTTAAATAGGTTATTGTAATATCCTCATTTATTACCAACAAATGAAA
The DNA here is from genome assembly GCF_003332325.1 of [Mycoplasma] phocae. Lineage (NCBI taxonomy): Bacteria > Bacillati > Mycoplasmatota > Mycoplasmoidales > Metamycoplasmataceae > Metamycoplasma > [Mycoplasma] phocae. The sequence goes on from NZ_CP029295.1 coordinate 310,790, forward strand.
ATGGCAAATTATGATCTTCAGCATATTTTCTAAATTTTATAAAATCTTCATATTCAATAGTTTTTTCAAAAATATATTCACGAGTTTTTAAATCTAATATAAATGTACCATTAGCACCTATAAAATAATCAACATATGGGTTGTTGATTTGTTGTCCCACTGTAAAAATATCACGACCAGAACATAAAACATTTATGTAATTTTTTTGTTTCAATTTTTCAAACATTTCTTTCATACGAGGAGTAAGTTCATCTACTCCAAATGGCAATAGGGTACCATCGATGTCAAAAACAATCATTTTATATTTAGTCATTATTTTTCTCCTTAATTAACCTTTCAATTCGATTTAAAAATATTTTTTCGAAATGATAGTTATCCAATTCTTTATGTCCTCATCCAATAATTAATTTATTAAATACAAATATATTTCGCTCATATTTAGAATTTTCGTTATTTTTAATTATTTTAAAATTTTTAAAAATAAATTCTAATTCAGGAGCTGATAGATTAATAATTTTTATGTTAAAGAGTTCATCTAAGTTCTCAATTTGTACATAATCCACATTTTCTAATTTTATTTTATCTATAGAAATTCTTTGTAAAAAATTTACAACTGCATCAGTATTTAGTAATAGTCCAAGGTCATGGATTAAACTACGAATATATGTTCCTTTTGATACTAAAGTTCTAATTTTAAATTTTTGTCTTTGTTCATCAAAATCTAATAATTCTAATTCAAAAATTTTAATATCACATGGTTTAAGAATTATTTCTCTGTTTGTTCTTGCTAGATGATAACTACGAACTCCATTAATTTTCTTCGCAGAAAAAGTTGGAGGAATTTGAGTTGTTGTATTTTTTATTCTCTCAATAGCTGACAGCATTGCCAATTTAGTTACAGTTACTGGATTTTTTATTTCGAAAATTTCTTCGCCTTCGTCATAACTTGCTGAACTTTTATTTAAAGTAGCTTCAACAATATACTCTTTGCTACTACTTGATAATAAATGAAGAGCCTTAGTATCTTCATCTGTGGCAACAATAAGCAACCCCTCTGCTAGAGGATCTAAAGTTCCTGCGTGCCCTATTTTTTTAATATTGTTTGCTTTTGCAAATTGCTTAATTGCCTGAAAGCTGGAAATGCCTCGCTTCTTATTAATTTTAAAAAACATATTTATCCTATTAATTATTGTTTTGTTGGGAATATCATTATATAATAAAAATTAATAAAATATTTTTAAAAATGAAAATCTTTATTTATTTTTATTATATAATTGTTAGTGTTATGCCGTCATAGCTCAGGGGCAGAGCACTTCCATGGTAAGGAAGGGGTCGTTGGTTCAATTCCAATTGACGGCACCATTTCATCTTATGACCCTTTTTAAAAAACATAAATAAAATAAGTAATGTCTAATCTCTAAACATTACTTATTTTTTTTCAAATTAATGATATGGCACGGGTAGCAAGACTCGAACTCACAACACACGGGGTTGAAGCCCGTTGTTCTACCATTGAACTATACCCGTAAAATGCTACGTTAAATATTTTAACATTTTAATTTTATTTATTTATTTTTTTAGAAAATAATTTAACGATATCATTTACGGTTTTCAAATTACTTAATTCTTCATCATCTAAGATGTTTATATTATATTTTTTTTCAATATCACTAACAAGAATTACTAGATCTAAGCTATCAATTTTTAAACTTTCAATAGTTGAGTTTAAATCAAATTTAACTCTTGTTAATTTTTTAATTTCTTTAAAAATTATTTCTTCTATATTCATAGAAATAATTATAACTTATTTATTGATATCTTATATGATACAAAACTTTTTCGTGTTTGGTTCTGTCAGTATAAAGAAATTATCACATTTTGATTATCAATTTGTTTATAAGCATATTTAATTTTTCCATCAGTAACGGTCATTCGATTCAAAATATCTTTTATAATAACCGTGATCATATTTTCATCAATTCAACCTTGACCATCTTTAAAATTTAAATAATCATAATAATCCTCAGATTTTATTTCTGGAAAAACTTCTTTTCAAGGAGTTTCAATTATTTTTCTTTTTTTGCTCGGTTTATCAATATCTTTGATAATCTCTTCACCGTTATCATCAATATCTTCATCTATTGTCTCTTTATCTCTTTCATTAGGTTTGAGATTTTGAGTATCTTCCGGTTTTACACCCTGATTATCTATTTTTTGATTAGGTTTGTTATTCTTTTTATTTATTAAGAAAAACGCAGCAACGGTTCCACCTATAGCGGCAATCCCTAATATTCCCACCGACAAACCAATAAGTATTTTTTTTCTGCTTATGACTTTTTACCTCCAATTTTTCAAATTTCATCAAGACTTTTTGCATGTTTTACAATTTTGTCCACTTCACTATGATTTACTGTATATCATTTTTCTTTCGTTAACCACCCCCGGATATTTGACACCTCTAAACTGATTAAACCAATATTTCGATCAAAAAAAGGTTTAGAAATAAATTGATTATAAATTAGAGTGAATTTTTTTAATTTTTCACCAAACGAAATGTCCATATCATAGTGAAAATTTCCATAAAAATCAAGAGGCAAAATAATTCCTTTTTTCGAAGACTCATTGTTTGCTGAAATAATAGTTTGTTTTAATTTATTATCATAGTAAGAATATGAATCAATCAAAATTTCTTTATTTTTATTATTATCTCAAGGGTTGTAAAATAGATCAACATTCCCCTTAATAGTTTCTAAATCAATCTTGGCATTAATTTCTAATTTTTCAATATCTGTTTGATTAATTACCTTATTGATCTTTCCATCAGTTTCAATTTTTAATAAACTAAAATCATAAATTTTTTGATTAAATTTTCCGAGTTCCAATTTTATTGGTTTAAAATTAAAATTTAAATATTCACGCTTTTCATAATGCTTCATTTTAATAGGCTCAACCGCATTAGGAATGCTTGATATGTTAAGTTTAGTTAATAAATTAATACTTGCCCCATTATTATCAATTTTAATTTGCTTATTATTTTTAATTGAATTTATTGCATAAGTATAGCGTTCTGCTTGATATCATGTCTTTTCATTAAGAATGAAAATTTCAAAGTTAACATTAGAAATATCATTAAATAGAGTTTTTTGAATTTCCGGACTAAATTCACTTATACAACTAAATGAATAAGATCCACCACCTAGTTCTTCTTTGCTAAAAGTTACTTTTTTATTATTAATCAAAGCTTCCACTTTTATATCATTTATACCACTACTAAAATTATGATATTGAAATTCAATAATAAATTTATCATCCTTAATTAATCTTCTAATTGCTAAATTGGCTCGTTCAGTAAAATTAACTCATTTTTTTAAATAAACTGCACGCTCTGCTTTGACATAAAAATTTTCTAATCAAAAAATTGGTCTTATATTCGTAGATGATATTTCTTGTGGTGGTAAATTATTTATTAATAGCACTTACAAAACTCAAAAATAGGTTGATTACAAAATGTAATTTTTTATAATAAGAATTTTTTGATCAATTATTTAGATATCATTCACTATCGGGGTTATTTATTATAAAATCCTCAATAAATATTTTTTTATAATCATTGTTAAGTGTGTCAAGAAAAATTTCAAGTGCAGTTCTATTATTTTTTAATAAATCATTTTTTTTATTAATTTGGTTTTTCATATTTACATATATGCAATATTTTGTGATAAAATCACGTTTTTGCTGTAAACTTAATTTTTTAATATAATCTATGTTTTTTAAATCCATTTTTGCCTCCACTTATATTTAAATAAATAAACGGGAGATATTGCAAATATTGATACAATAAGAAATGTATTTATTATATAAATAATTTTTTAAGAGTTTCAAGGAGGAAATATGGAAGAGATAAAAATTCAAAAAATAATAAGCAATTTAGGTTACTGCTCAAGACGTGAAGCAGAGAAATTAATTGAGGAAGGTAAGGTATTTGTTAACGGGAAACGTGCTGAAATTGGAATGCGGGCAAATGTTAATGATCAGATCGAAATCAACGGAAAATTACTCAAAGCTAAGCAAAAATTTATTTATTTGCTTCTAAATAAGCCAAGAAATACCATTTGTAGCTTAAATGATCCGCAAGGGCGTAAAACAATATATCAACATATGAAAATTGATGATTATGTTTATTCAGTTGGCAGACTTGATTTTAATACCACAGGAGTTATTTTAATAACTAATGATGGCGATTTGGCTAACTTCTTAGCGCATCCATCATCGGAGATTAAAAGAGAATATATTGCCGAATTAGAATCTCAGCTAGAAATAAAATCACTAAATTTTTTAAATTCCAATTTTGTCAAACTAAATGGCAAATTTTCAAAACAAACAGTTAAGCATATAAAAGATAAAAAATATCTTGTTTCATTAAACGAAGGAAGAAATCACCATGTTAAAAATCTTTTTGCTCTCGTTAATAATCAAGTAATAAAATTACATCGTAGATCATTTGGATTTTTAAATGATAAAGAACTTAAGATTGGCGAGTTTAGACAATTGAATACTACTGAAATCGAAAAATTAAAAAAACTTCAACAAGTTAAGTTGAAAGTTTCTTAATTTTCTTTATTAGAATTTTTATTTATAATATTAATAATTTTTGATTCAATATGTTTTTCATCAATTTCTAATTTACTTTGAGTTGTTGAAATAATTTCGTTAATTTCATAATTATCAATTCCGATATTATATTTAGCATATTGTTTTCAACCACTAGTTGACATACTTTCAAATGAAATAGTATAGTTACGGTCATATTTCATTTTTCTTAGATTATTCATATTTGAAGCCGATATTAATGAAAGATTTAATTTTTTGGCAATATTATACATAATTTTAAGATCAAAGCCAGTTGATATTAAAGTGAATTTATTATTGGAATTTAGTAAATAATATGAGCCGGCTTTAAATTCATTTTTAGATGTTTCTTTAATGACTGGAATAATATTATCACTAATTAAAATAGCGGCCGGGTTTGTTGTGTTATTTAAATAATATTCAAAAGAACCCTTTAACTCTTTAATATCAAATGGTCGCATTGTTGTTAGATTGGGAATAGATCTTAAAAGCATTAGTTGTTCAATTGGTTGATTTATCTGCCCAGTTGAAAATAAAACTAAATCATTAACAAAAACAAACAATACCCGCGATTTATTAATTGCGGCCATTTTTATTGCTAAGGAAATATAAGTAGCATATGATAGTGGAATAAACACTATTGGTCGAATATTAGAATGAAGCGCAAGACCACAAGCAATATTGGCCATTGCCATTTCTCGATTACCTAATAGAATTGTTCGACCATCTAGATTATTTTTTTCAAATACTCCATTTAAATAATGGTTATTAGTTGTAGACATAACGCTATTGTTACATATAAAAATATTTCCATAATTATTTGCTAAATTATTAACAATAGAATAAGTTGCATTTTCATAACTAATATCATCTTTTGTGTTTATATCATTGATGTTTTCTTTAATTTCATCACTTAAAAAGGCTAGCAATTCATTTGATGGACTTCAACGATTAAATTTTTCAGAATTTTTTGCAACCATTTCTTTATAAGCCTGTGTTACTTCAGCGTATGACGCAAAAAAATCATTTTTTTGAAAAGAACTTTTTTCTTTGATTTTTTCTAAAACCTCTTCATTAAATTCGCTCTTTTCAATTCCGTCAGTCAAAAAATTCATTTCACTAAATTCGGTTCGAATTTCTATAAAGGTTGGTTTAGTACTATTTTTTGCTTTTTTAATCGCCTTTGAAATTGATAGTGTTGTTGCGTCATTAAGAAAAATATAGTTAAAATTTATAGCTTCATATTTCTTTTTATTATTAGTTTTTTTGCGACTATCTAAAGTATTAATTTCCATTGAATTAGAATCATATAAAACAATTAATTTATTTAGTCCGTTCATACCGGCATAAGTTAAAGCCTCATAGGCGCTGCCTTCTTGTAAATCACTTTCATTGCATAAAACATATGTAAAATGTGAGACTTCAGGAAACTTATTTGACATATGAGCTTCAGCAACTGCTAATCCCACAGCAACTCCAACACCTTGACTTAATGATCCTGATGAAAAATCAATACAATATTTGGCATTTTTTTCAATAGTTAGTGGCAAGTCACTATCTTTTTTACCATAGTTTCTCAGTTGCTCTTCTGATATTAATCCAATCATTTTTAACATTGAATAGTATAGCTGTGAGCCATGAGTTGAGCTTAAAATAAATCTATCTCTTGCTACTCAATTAGGATTATTTGCATCAAATTTAAGATGATAGAAAAATACGGCATGAAAAATTTTTGCCGCTGAAATTAACATATTTGGATGATTATTATTGGTATTTAAAATAGTGGCTAAAGCATTAATTTTTAAATTATCAACCGCAATTTTGTCAAATCTCTTATTATTTTTCATTAAAGACACCTTCAAATACCAAATTAATATTAATTGGTTTTGTATTAATTAAAGAATAAATTTTTTGTTCGATTAAAAATACTATCATTTTTGTTTGAAAAGAAAAAATACTAAATTGCCCGATTTTATATTTTAAACTAATACTTACGTTTGAATGTTTATCATTTGACACTACTTCCAAATCACTAATTCGAATTGGGTATTCAATATTATTAAAAATGCTTTGAATTGAATCTTTAATAACTGCAACTTCTACTTTAAAAGCAAAATTCATTTTGGTATTAACCGAAATATAATCCATAATTATGCCCTACCAACATATTTTCCTGTTTCGGTTGAAACAGATACGATTTCACCCTCTTTAATAAATAATGGGGTTTCGATTACAAAACCAGTTTCTAAGGTTACCTTTTTTTGAGCTGCTTGAGCAGTGTTCCCTTTAACAGCATCTGGTGATTCAACAACTTTTAAACTAACATTAGCTGGAAGTTCGATGTCTAAAACTTCACTTTCAAATTTTCTAACGATAACTTTTTGACCTTCTTTTAAAAAGTTTAATTCTCATTTTAAATTTTCAACTGGAATTTCAATTTGTTCAAAAGTTTCCTGGTCCATTAAAACAATATTGTCACCAGCATTATATAAATAATCCATGTTGATTTTATCAATCATTGCTTTTTCGACTTTGTCGCCACCAGTAAAAGATTTAATTGTAGTTGAACCATTTCTTAAATCTTTAACTTTGACCTTAACATTAGCTTGTCCTCTTCCTTGTTTTGAATGTTGTGCTTCTAAAACAACATAGATATTACCATCTAATTGAAAAGTAACTCCGGATTTTAAATCATTAACATTTATCATGTTTTCTCCTTAAGTAAATATAAAAATTATTTTAATCAATATTATAAATATATTTTGAGTAATTTTTAGATATTTAACTAAAACTACAACTTTTAATTTTAAAAAAGATTTATTATTTACAAAATTGTTAAAATTTAATCTATGAAAACAATTAAAAATTTTAATAATCCCGAATTAACAAAAAAAGAAATAAAAATTTATCAATCCTATATTACTAAATTAAAAAATTGACTAATCCAAAAAAATAATTCAGCTAAGACTAATGGTATTTCTCTTGGAATATCAGGCGGCATTGATAGTGCAGTGCTTGCAAAGATTGCCAAATTATCTTTTCCTAATCAAACTAATTTTTATTATTTTAAAACTAGAGAAGATGAATACACTGAAAACCATGTTAGATTACTAGAAAAATCATTAGAGCAAAAAATTGAATGAATTGATTTATCTTCACAATTCATTGATCTAAAAGAAACTTTAAAAATTGAAAGTAAAATGGCAGTGGCTAACTTAAAATCGAGATTGTATATGACCTCAATATATGCACTGAGTCAAGAAAAGAATACTTTGGTATTGGGAACTGATAATTTTGATGAGTATTATTTGGGATATTTTACAAAATATGGCGATGGTGGATGCGATCTTCTACCATTGGCTAATATTAAAAAAAGTGATATATATGCGCTAGCTAATATCCTTGATGTTCCAATTGAAATCATCTTAAAAAAACCATCGGCAAATTTAATTGAGGATCAAGACGATGAAAGCGAACTTGGATTCTCATATCAGGATTTTGAACTATGAATTACTGATAAAAACTTAGTTTCAAAAGACATTGCAAATCGAATTGAAAATTTATATAAAAAAACAACCCATAAGCGGAACTTGCCACCAAAAGGTCCTAAACTAAAGGGTTAGTTTTTTCAATTTCTTTTCAAATTTCATGTGATTTAAACATTTCTTCTTCGCTAATATTTACATTATTAACATTAAGCTTAATAATTCCATCTTTTTTATTGAAAAAAGGCTTAAAAACCGGAATTTTAAAATCTAATTCTTTAAAATTTGGAAAATTATTCTCATTTGCTATTAATTTTCCAAAAATATTTCCTGAGAAATTTAGTGGAATATAAAACCCAGGGTTATTTCCATTAGCTTTTTTTTCAAATTGTTTTTTTAATAAATTGTACTGAAAATTGTCACTAATCAAATAATCATAGGAATATTCGGTTTTTGATATTTTGTTATAATGCGAATCAATAGTAAAATTTCTTACCGGAAATGTTTCATTGCCAAATTCTAGTTCACTAATTAACGCCGGCTTATTATTTTCGATGTTTTCAAAATCAAAATTTTCATCTGGTTCATTCGATAATAATTTAGTTGTTGAAGTTGCGACTTTATTTCACGGAATACCAATTTTAGGTTCATAAAAATTAACTTTTGTTTCTAATTTATGAATTTTTGATAAGGATGGCAACTTACTAATGTGTAAATTCATAGATTTATTAACAATTACAAAGCTAGCTGATTTAATCACTGAAGTTGATATTGGTGTTTTGAAAATATCATCATTTATACCAACATCATTTTTTGTAGTTGAAAATTTAAAGATTAAATCAAAAGCCAAATAGTAATTGGCATGGCCTCTTCTTCGTGTATATGAAAGAAATGACATTTTTTTTATTTCATTAAAATATATTCTTCCACCATCTTCATAATTGGTAATTTTATAAATAATGTAGTCATTATCTAGTTTTTTATTGCTTAAATTCATGTTTTTATCGTTCAAGGTTAATTTTTTTGTATCTCCCAACAACATATTCTCATGAATTTTTAGCTCAATAAATGCTGCATTTGTGTTAATATCCCGATCTATTTTTAGATATACCGGTAATTTATCCAACAATGCATTTGAAAATGTTTGTAAATAACTACTACTAATAGTATTACTGCCTAATCTTGTGTATACCGTATTCATGGGACTTACTAAACAATCCCATTCCTCGTTATAATAAACTTTGTTGCTTTCTTCTTGATATTTTTGAACTATAGGTGCTGCGCTAAACATTATTTTCTAAATTTCAATAATAAATTTTTTATCTGCAGTATTAGTTCAAATTTAGTTTTGCAAAAAGCATGAAACAATTTGAAAATATCAAGAGAATTTTTAAATAAAATGTGTCTATTCATATGTCTCCTTATTTTTTTATTAGACACATTCATTACACCATTTTTGAAATATTAAATTTGAAAAATGAAACTGCTAAATATTATTATTTATAAATAAATAAAACTTTTAGCTTTTAGCAGAATATTCATGATAAAGCTATAAATAATTTATTTATTTTTCTATAAAATGTTGCTTTTGATACATAGAAATCTTTTCAATTTGTTTTAGTAAATCCATCTTTAGTTTTGAATAGTTTTACATACAATTCTCTAATGTCTTCAGGCAAAGATTCTTCAAAAGTAATTAATAGATCAGAGTATATTTTTTTAAACATTTTTTTGTATGTATACATTTGCTTTTTATTTGTAAAACAAACATCGTCTAAATCAATATCAATGTCATTAAAGCCATAATCAATTAATACTTTAAAAGGATTCATTTTCTTGAATTTTTCCAATATCTTAATCATATACCTCCTCATCTTTTTTTGTATAAATCAAAATTTTGTTTTAAAATTGGAAATTTTTGTTTATTTTTATAAAAGCTTCCTAAATTAAGACATTTTTTTGTTCACATTTTAATTTTAAGACGGCTAACAAATTTTTTTTAATATTTGCGAAAAAAAAGATAATTTTTTAAGAAAATTTGCTTATTTTTTATACATTTTAGAATTTTTAAATGTAAAAAATGATTTTTAGTTAAATTTTTTAATTCTAAATTATTAATAATTTTTAATTAAAAAATTTAATTTATACTACTTTTTAATAAAATCTTATTCTGAAGAATTTTTTTATAGGTTTTAAATGATCTTGCTAGTTAATGTCAAAAATTATTCACTCTATGATAATTGTTTAACTCTAGAAATTAAATTAATGTGCTTAAAAATTTTTAATTTAAAAAAATCTTTTAGTCTAGATAATTAGTGATTTTATTAACTTCATTTGTTGCTAGAAAAATAATATTTACATTTTTTATTAAACTAATATATAATTATTTATGTTAAAAATAAAGGAGAATAATATGAAAAAAAATACCAGGTTAACCATTTCATTAGTCTCGTTGAGTTCACTTTTTGCCTTACCATTAATTGTAGCTTCATGCACTAACGAAAAGAAAAAAGACGACAAAAGAGATATTAGCGAAGAAATATTTGAAGAACACTTAGCAATTAAATTGTCTAAAATCGCACACAACCAAACTGAAACCGATGCCGATGAAGTATCAGATGCACTTGTTAAAGCAAAAGACTGAGATGAAGTAAAAAGTCTTTTCAAAAAATATGGAATTACCTACAAGGAAACAGAAGAAATGCCAGATGGTGCGACATTTGCAGTTAATAAATCAACTCACCCTCATGAAGATGAAGGATTAATTCATTTAGATATTGACAGAACCGTTAAGGGGGTTGTAGCACATGCCAGATTTGAAATTAGAGGATTTAAAATTGTAGCCATTGAAGATAGTTATACTTTTGGAAATTGAAAATTAGAAACTAAATCAAAAATAACTGCGCCAATTACAACAGTTAAAAATGAAATTCTTGCGGCTCAAAAGAAAGGATTTGATGAATTGATCAAAGCCTTACAAAAATATGTTAAGGTCGAACAAATTGATACAAATGATAAAGAATCTGAGTTTAAATTTGACGAAAGTGATGTTGAAGAAGTTTCTGATTCTGGTCAACTACACTTTGAAAAAGTCTTTACTTATCAAAAATCATCTCCTGATAAAACTACCCCTGCCCCTACTCACTTTGTAATTACTGGATTAGAAAAATCATAATATTGGAAACAAACAATGAAAAATAATAGCTCACTTATTATTGTTAAAAAAATAGCTATTTATTTTTTTATTTTATTAATCATTATTTCACTAGTATTTTTTGCAATAAATATTTTAATTGAACCGCAAATTAAAAAAAATATTGCAGTTAGTAGTCAAATTGAAAGTAATTTGTGAAAACGATATCTTTATTTTTTAGGCAATTTATTTTCATTTCAAACTGGGCGGATTTTTTCAAGCGAATTAAATAATGTTAATCTCAGCATTTTTGGTTTATATTTATCACAATTTAAATGAACAATTTTATTTACTATTCTAAGTTTCTCAATTGGTTTTATTCTTGGTAATGTGCTAGGAATTTGAAGTGCGTATAAATATAATAAGAGCACAGATTTTATTATTAATCTAACTGTAGCGGCGATTTCTACTATTCCATTAATAGTTTTAGCCATAGTTGCTTTAGGAACTTCAACATTTTTAGGATACCCTTCGCAATTTATTAGTAACTCTAAATATTTACTAATTTCTTTATTGGTTCCGGCTATCATTAGCGCTTTTGGATCAATTAGTCTATTTCACGCTAGATCACGGAAAATTACTAAAAATGTTATGCAATCTAATTATTTTGAATTTGCAATTTCTTTAGGCAATAGTCGCTGAAAATTATTTAAATCACAAATTTTTAAAAATCTTGTGATTGGAGAATTACAAGCAATCGTTCCTTTCTATCTTCTCTTATTTTCAAGTTCATTAGTCATCGAAAGAATCTTCTCTATCCCGGGACAAAGTGTATTTATCTCATATGCTTTTAGTAAAGGCGAAGTTAACTTAATCATGTTTTATTTTACTTTCAGTTTTTTTACATTAATTATTTTTAAATGAATTAATCAAGTTATTTTAAATATACTAAATCCATTACAAAATATTGAAAGAAGAATAAAATGATTTAATAGAAAGTGAGTCAAAAAACATGCAATCAAATAATAATTTATTTAAATTTGCACTAAAAAAACCAATTATTAAAACGTATGCAATTCACCAAAGTCAAAAACGACAATTTTGAAAAAGGTTTTTTGAGAAAAAAATCAATATTGCAAGCTTAGTGATTTTAGCCACAATTATTATCTCTAGTTTAATTGCCCTAATCTTTATTAGAAACTCACCTACTAAATCCATTGACTCCAATTCTAATTTTGTAAATAACTTGCCAGCAATAAACCAACTGGTAGTTCACAATTTCGAACGTGGGCCACAAGTTGACTTTATTCGAGAAATTGCTAAATTAGAAGGCCAAAGAGCTTTTCAAACCAATAGCATTCCACAATTCACAATTGCTTTTGATTCGGCTTTGGATTCTGGTGGAGATATCACTGTCAACACTGACATTATTACACTAGTGTATAATCCATATGATTTAATAAAAGCTATTAATCTAAACTCAAACTCACACATTTCACTTCCTAGTACACTTTTAGGAACTAATCAAAACGGTGTTGATTTATATGCAAGAATTAATGTCTCAATTTTCATTACACTAACTACAATTATTTTAGCAATAGCCATCAATATTTTAGTAGGGTTTTCATTAGCTGCTATTTATGCATTTCATGAACGTAAATGATATGCTAATTTAATTGATAAAATCGCTACAGTATTAGGATCAATCCCAGAATTAATTTGAATTTTCATTTTATGTATCTTTTTGGGAACACAATGATATTGAATATTGTTAGCTTTTTCTCTAATATCATGAATTTCTTATTATGAAATTGCTAAAAATGAAATGTTGGGATTAATAAAAAAAGAGTATATATCAGCAGCAATTGTTGTTGGACTAAATAAATTCCAGATTACTTATCGTCATTTATTTAAAGCGATTTTACCAACAATGCTAATTTTAGTTGTTGATCGTTTAGCTATTAATATTTTAATTATTTCTTCTCTTGCCTTTCTTGACTTAATTACTAATGAAGGAAATTTAAATATTGGAACTATTTTAAAAGAAGCACTACTGTCAGCGAAGTCAAATTGAGTTTATCTAGTGCTTGTATCCTTCTACTTAACATCATTTTCGATTTCACTAAAATTATTCAATATATCTCTCGCAACCACATACTATCCAAAATTATCTTTAAAAAAATAATTAAAATATACAATTTTTTCGTTAGAAAATGTATATTTTTTTATATATTATTTTTGAAAAACGAAAAATGTATTCAAAAATAATATAATTTAATTTATGAATGGAGAAAGAAATGGCAATAAAACCAATAAGAACAACGCTTAAAGTCATCCTAGCATTAGGCGCCATCGCCGGAATTGCAGTCGGTGGATATTATGGATATAGATACTATCAAAAAATAAAATCTGAAAAAAAAGATGTTCAAAATCAAAAGAGTGACTCATCACGAGCAAAAGAAAATCAAGGTGAAAAAGGTTCAAACAATATCAACAGAGAAGTAATTGTTCCTAAAAATGTTGAAGAAATGTTTTACAAACCAGAGAATTTAATTAGAGTAGGACATTGAAATATTTTAAATTATGGCAGTACAGAATCAAGCGACAAAAACGGACCCAAGGTGCGAGCTATTGCTGAACTAATCTATAAAAGCAAGCAAGATGTTGTTGGATTAACAGAAATAAATTACAATCGCGGGGAAGATGTTAAAAATATTGTAGATGTATTAAATTCAATAAATAGTAATAATTCATTTAAATATTTAATACAACCAACTAAAGATGCAAACCCAACAAGTTCTAATGCTACCAAAGAACAGGTTGCAATTATTTACAACTATAAAAGAATTAAAGAAAAGAATTTTACTAACGGAAAAAATATTCAATCATATGGAACCACCCAAAAATTTCAAGGAACTTCATATAAGAGACCACTATTTGCGGCATATTTTGAAACTATTGAAGGAAGTAAACCATTTGTTTCAATATTTGGTCATCTAGATAGTCCGGCAGTTGGAAAAAATAGCACAGAAAAAGCAGATAAAACATACAAAGGACAAGGAGCTCAAGAAGTTGCTGAGGCTTCGGAAATAGCAAATGCCTTTAAATATTATGAGGAATTATCAAATAATGCCTCAATTATCTTCGGGGGTGACACTAATATCAAAACTGAAAATAATCGTTTATTTAATAGTGAAAATTTCATAAAAAATAATATAGAAAACTATTATGGTGAAATGTCAATATTCGAAGACAAAAAAACAACCACAAAGGCAAAAAAATACGAATTTTATGAAACATCGTTAGGCACAAATGAAAAGAATGGGTACGCCAACGCTTATGATAAATTACTATTTAAAGAAAACGGCGGTTTAAACATTATTAATGAATATGAAAAAACAACATATAAAGATAAGAAGTACCAAAATGTTCCATTCAAAGCCGATATTATTAACGGATTTAAAAATGGAATTTGAGATAGAAATGTAATTTTAAACCTAAGACCAAAACTTCAACTTAATAAACAAGGTAAGAAAATCAGTGATTTTTCATTCATTCGCAATAAGATAAGTGATCACACCTTAGTTTATTTAGATTTCGAAATTAAATAAAACTAGTATCATTAAAATTAAACAAAAAAGGCAAGTGTCAATCGCACCTTGCTTTTTTTAATTTATAAAATAACACATATTTAATGTTTTAGCAGCAGAAAAATAGTAAAGACTAGCTAAAATACTTTGCTCAGAAAAATATAGCACTAAAATTATTCATAATCTAGCAAAATTAAGCGATTTATATGCTTTAGTTCTAAAAATATTTTGAATAAAATAATTTTAGTTAATGATAAATTAAATTATGAGAATTTTATTAGTCATATTTGATGAATAAACTTGAGATTTTAAATGATCACATAGGCGAAGATTTTTTAAATCTAAATTTTGATAAAAATAAATTATTTAAAAATCTGTTAGATATTAATCAAAATATTTTTATTAATCAAGATAATTTAAATAAATGACTTAATAATTATGGATCTGATAGTTCAATAAAACCAACAATTATCTTAAACAATATTGATTTTGTTAATTTTAAGTATTTAGAAAAATATTTAAATAAATTTTATTTTATTATTTTAACATCTAATATTTTTGAAATTGCATCAAATTTTGAGGAGTTAGAGCAATGTGCTATAGTTGAAAAAATAATGGTATTTCTATAAATTCTGGAATTGCTCTTCATAGTCGTATTGAAAACGAACAGAATCAAAGTCTAGACATGTCCAAGTCTTTTAATTTATTAAAAAATGACGATTGCTTCAATTTAAATTAAAAAATATTTGATTTAGTAAATAAAATTTATCATTTATTGGTTTATTTAGTATTATATTTTTTTAAACAAAGTAAAATTATTTTATCAAACTAAAACTTGTGTTACATTGAAATGATCACAGGTTTTTTTATCATTATTTTTTAAGAAATTAATAATAAAAAAGCGCAAACTTGTGCGCTTAAAATTATTAACTAATTATAGTGTTCCGGTAACTCTTAAAATTATTAAAATTATATTTACAAAAATTAATAATCACAATACGCTAATTAGGAATCAGAATCCTGTACTTCTTTTTGGTTCTTCTACTGGAACTGCAACTTCTTCAGGTTCTACTACTTCTTCTTCTTTAACTATTGATAAACTATTTGAAGCATCTCATTTTGTTGAAACTAGCGATAAAAAGGTTGCTTTACTTAAACTTGTATTTTTAGCATATGATAAATTTGTTGAGCATCTAGGACAATGTTTTGAATTACATGGTGAAGATATTGAACAAGTTGAAACTTTAGCACTAGCAAATCCTTTAATTGTATGCATTATTTTAGGAGAAGTTTTTTCTCCAGCAGTAATGTGGTAGTAAATGTATAATTCACGATCATTTTTTGATGGTGCAATTTCATCAATAACAACATCATAAATAGAATTTGGTCTAATATCTGAAATTTCTACTTGTGATGCTTTCTTAGACTCAACGCCCATTACTAAAAATGTTACTTTTCTAGCTTCGTCTTTTAAATTTACTTCTTCTTGTTTTGCGAAATTTGTTGATTTTTCAACCAAGTTTTCTTGTTCGATATATGTAATAGCATCTTGGTTCTTAATTGATTTTTCTTTAATTCTTTCAACGATTAAACGAGCTTTATCGATTCCGACGCTACCACGATATGCGCCATCACGGTGGAACCAAACTCTTGTATCGTGATATGATTTTTCACTAATTCTAATGAACTCTTCAACCGCATCAATAAACTCTGCAAAATTTCCTGAAATCTTTTTATTAGCTTTTTTAAAATTGAATGAGATATTTCTATTTTCATCAAATGCTTCTGAAATATAGTATTTTTCTAATATTCTTTTTTCTTCTCTTTTCATTCTTACTCCATATTGTTTATAAATTTATATAATGAATTTTACCAAAAAAATATTATTTAAAACAAAAATAAACAAAAATAAAAGGAATAACATTGATACAACACCCTAATATTAAGATAATTTAGTAAAAATAAGGTCAAAAAAAATTTAGCCACCTTTTAAATAATTATTTTAATTATTTTTAGCTAAAAATATTACGATTTTGGCAAAGTAAAAAATACCCAAGGATGGGTATTTCACATATTATTTATTTTAAAGTAATGGTTGCTATTCCTTGAGTTTTCGATGCAATATTAGTAATAGACGCAGATTGACCAAAAGTAGTTTGTGTTGCATTTCTTACAACTAACTCCAAATCATAAACAATGCTAAATTTATTATTTCCTCCAGTAGATGAATCTTTAATTTCAGAAATTCTAAAATCTAACTTAACGGGCATTAAAGAATCATTTACATTTCATTTGAATGAAAATCCATGTTTTAGTAAAAAATCTCTTCTTTCTTGTGGGGTTTTAATTTCTTTTAAAAATCCTATAAATTTAGAAAAACTTTCAAATTCTTTATTAATTGCTGCTAATCCACCATTATGTGATAGTGTTAATAATTTTTCATTGTTTTTAAGAATATAACGATTAACTGGTTCAAATCCACCGTAAGTTCAGATTCTTTCTCTTACTACACTGAAACGTTTAGCAGTAATCTTAATAAAGACTTGACCTACAATATCATTATAATCGGTTTCAATTTTTACATTAGTATCAAGATCAACATCGCCACCTTTGTATTTTATTGATAATTTATCTTTAAATTTTTCAATATTTGAAGCTGGAAGTTCTCTTAATTTTGATGATTCTAATTTTACATTATCAACATAAATATTTGGAACTCTTACTAATTCATCTAAATAAATGGTGCTATTTTCTTTTTGGTTTTTTTCAAAATTGCTTTCAACTTGACCAAGTTTGTTATTTTTAATATCATCTATTTCTTTTTTCAATAAATCTAAATTGGTTTTAATATGCTTTTTAAAATCAACAGTGTCTGCATTTAATCGATTGTATGTAGATTCGCCAATATTAATGGTTGCTTTGAATTTTCTTAGCGCAGCAGTATCACCAGCTAATTTTCTTGATTCAACATCAGCAGCAATGTAATCTCTTTTAAGACTACTGGTAATTTGTGATAAATTTTCATTTTCTGATTTAATTTGATCTTCTTTATCTTGTTTTCTTAATTTAAGATCATCTAGTTTTCTGCTAGCTTCTGTTATTTTATCTTTTAATTCATTAATTTCTTTAGATAATTTTTCTTTTTCTAGTTTTGGTTTTAACTCACTCGCTTTCTTAATAGAAGCTTCTAGATCTTCTACTGCTTTAGTTAGTTCTTCTAATGATGTTGCTTTTTCTGAGTTATCAATACTATTTTGAATTTCATTAATTATGCCAGTATTTTGATCTATTAATTGTTTATTTTCTTGTATTTTTTTTGTTAAACGAGCTTCTAAAGTCGCTTTTTCTTCTTTTAGGATTTTTAGACCGGCTTCAATTTTTTCAGCTTCTGGGCCAAGACCTAGTTTATTAGCTAAATCTTTAACACCATTTGAAGATTCGATTAAGAAATTAACTTCTTTTAAAAGGTTTTCGATATCTACAGCAGCAATTGCTTTTGCCGATTTTTCTTTGATTCTATTAATTTTTTCTGATAGTCCAGCAGCAAATATTCTAACACTTTCTCTTTGTTGTTCTGTACTTTGGCTATTTATTTTACCTTTTAATTCATTAATTTTTGCGGTAGTTTCATTTATTAATCCTGATAGTTTATCTGCTTCTTCAATTAATAGCATTTTTCTTGCGTTTTCTTCAATTGGTTTAGATACAACTAACAATTTTTCCATTTCTCTAATAATATATTCAAATTCAGGAATAGTAACTGCTTCATTAGCTTTTTTAAGAGCATTTGAAAGATTTTCAATTGCTTCATTTACGATTGCTTGGTATTGAAGCAATTTCTTTAATTTAGATTTAGCTAATTCTAATGCTTTTAGAGCTTCTCTCACTGTACCATTTAAAGCATCACGATCTTCTCTCAATTCAACTTTCTTTTCATTTTTCAAAGCAATTTCAATTGCACGATTAACAATAATTAAGGCACCTCTACCAAAATTAATTGCTTCTTCAAGATATGCTATACCAACTTGATAATCTTTTATTGTTAGTTCTTTATAAGCATTTCTTGTACCTTTTTGTAGAACATTAATAACTTTAATAAGATATTTTCTTAGTAAATCATATTCCTCATCCTTGTTAGGATCATATCTTCTAGCTTTTTGTTCTTCTTGTTTTGTAAGTCCAGTTTTTGGATCTTTAATTATATCATCGCGATTATTGTTATATTTAGCATACAATGCCGCAACAGTTATTGTTGATAAGATAAAAATACCACTGGTAACACTTAGAATAATTTTTTTCTTTTTCTTATCTTTTGAGTAACTCATAAATTCTCCTTTTTATTCATTTAACAGATGTTCATATTTTGTTGAATAAAAACATATTATTATTAAAATAATACGTTTATAGATATAAGTATATACAAAATAAATTTTTTTTAAAAAATTTCACAAAAGTTAATATTAATTTTCTTTATTAATAACATTTTATTCATAAAATTAGCATTTTTTATAAAAAATCTTCAAAATTTATTTTGCGAATTATTAATTTATTCAATAAAGATAGTTGCTTCTGCTTTATTATCACCATTTATGCCAGATATACCTTCTTTTTGTCCAAATGTTGCTTCAGTGGCATTTCTTATAACAGCATTAAAACGATAAATAAGGGTAATCGAATTTTCTGTAGCAGCAAATTCATCTATTAAAAAGCTTAACGCAACAGGTTTGGCAACATCTTCTATTTTTCACCTATATGAAAAGCCATTTTCTTTCAAGAAATCTCACCTTTGTAATCCTGATTCAGCTCTAATTGCGGCGATGAAATCTAATAATTTGTCGCCATACTCTTCTTTAATTTTTTCTTTTAAAGTTTTGGTTCCTCTGTATGATAATTCAAGTAAATCTCTTTTATTTTTAGCAAAATAATCTTCAAATTTTTGGTATCCATTAAATGTTCATATTTTTTCTTTTTCAACACCAAAACGATTAACTCTTACCCTTACTAAAAGCTTTCCTTCGACGTCATTGTAGTCAGTTTCAATTTTTACATTAGTATCAAGGTCAACCAAACCTTCATTAATTTTAAGTACTAATTTATCCTTGTTTTTATCTATATTAGATGGTAGATGTTCTTTTAGTGACATAACATCACTTAATTTTTGATTGCCGTAGTATACATTATCAGGTCTTTCTAGCAGTTTTGATACATAAGTTTCACTAAGATCCTTTTGGTTTCTAGCAAAACCATCTTCAACTTGTTTAACTTTTCCTTTAATTTCATCAATTTTATTTTTCAATGCCGCAATATTATCAGCAATATGTGGTTTAACAAAAATATTTGTATCAGCATTTAATCTATCATATGTAGCTTCTGAAATTTGAAGTTTTGATTTAAGATTTCTTAAAGCGCTAGTATCACCAGTTGTTTTTTTAGATTCCTCATCAGCCTTTTTGTAATCTGAATCAAGACTAGTAACAATTCTGGTTATATTTTCTTTTTCAGTTTGAATTTGGTCTTCAATATCTCTTTTTTGATTTTTAATATTTTCTAGTTTTTGTTGAGCTTCAGAAATAGCATCTCTTACTTCACCAAGTTCTTTTGAAAGTTTTTCATCTCTTAATGCTTTTTGTAAATCGATAGAATTTTTAATTGATTGTTCGATTTTTGCAATTATATCGTCAATGTCTTTCAATGATTTAACATTTTCTGAATTCTTGATATGATTTTGAATTTCTTCAACAAATGCTTTAGTTCTATCTTGCAATACTCTATTAGTTCTATTTTTTTGTTCTAAACGGTCTTTTAGTGCTTTTTCTTCTGCTTCTAATACTTTTATATAATTAGCAATTTTTGCTGAGTCTTCAGTAAGACCTAATGTATCTGCTAAATCTTTTACAGCTTTTGCTGAATCAGTTAGATATTTTATTTCTTTTAAAACATCTTCGATATCAACAGCGGTTTGAGCCTTTGCTGCTTTTTCTTTGATTTTATTAATTTTTTCTTGTAATCCGTTAGTAAATACTTTAACGCTTTCTTTTTGTTGATCAATACTTTGATTACCAATTTTTGATTTTAATTCAGCAATTTTAGCAACTGAAGCTTCTAATGTTTTTGCTAATTTATCAGCTTCTTCAATTAATAGTAATTCTCTTGCTTTTGCTTCAACTGGTATATATAATGCATTTAATTTTTCTAATTCCGTGATTATAAAATTAAATTCAGGAATAGTAACTGCGCCTTCTGATTTTTTAATTGTAGATTCAATATTAGCAATTGCTTCATTCACGATTGCTTGATATTCAACTAATTTTTTCAATTCATTTTTAGCAACTTCAAGGGCTTTAATAGCTTCTTTTAGAACTGCGTTTAGCGCATCCCTATCACCCTTTAATTCAACTTTCTTTTCATTTCTTAAAGAAACTTCAATTGCTCTATCAACAATAAGTGAAGCACCCTTCCCAAAACTAATGGCTTCCTCTAAGTATGCTATACCAATTTGATATTCTTTTAGATTTAGTTTTTGTTGAGCATTTTTTGTTCCTTTTTGTAAAACTTTAATAACTTTGATAATGTATTTTCTTAATAGATCATATTCTTCGTCTTTGTTTGGATCATATCTTCTAGCTTTTTGTTCTTCTTGTTTTGTAAGACCAGTTCTTGGATCTTTTATTGTATCACTTTTGTTAGTGTTGTATTTTGCGTATAGTGAAGCAACAGTCACTGTTGATATAATAAAAATACCAGCTGTGACACTCAAAATAATTTTTTTATTTCTGCTTTTTAAGGAATTCATAAAAACCTCTCCGTTTTCTTTTCAATAGTGTTTAAAGTATTAAACATTTTCTTATTTCACTAAATTATTAGTAAACTAAATAATATTTACTAAAAAAATAATTAAATAAATGTTACCACATATTAATTTTTTATTAATAAAAAAAGCTTAATTCTTATAAAAAAAATATATAAATTAAGTCATTTTTTAGATAATAACAATAAAAAGATAAATTTATAAATAAATTTAATTTTTTATGCATTAATGGATTTTAACTGAATAATTTTTTAAAAAAATGACATTTCTAAATTGATTATAATTAGGGTAATTTATAGAAATATTCAATATAAATATTCGCTTTTTTAATAATTTAAAAGATCAAAAAATACCCGAAAAAGGGTATTTAATATTATTTAACAACTATGGTTGTTTGTCCTGGTTTATTTTCTCCAAGTGGTAAAGATAAGAGTGCATTTGAATTACCAAAAGTTGTATTTGATGCGTTTCTTAAAACAACGATTGGAGTGAAAGTAACAATAAATGAATTTTCTCCAGCTGTCACATCATTAATTAATAAATTATAAAAAATTAATTTAGAAGAATCCACTAGATTTAATTTATATGAAAAGCCTTGTTTTCTTAGAAAATCTCATCTATCGTGATTTGGATTTTTCTTAATAGCTTCAACAAAATTTTCTATACTGCCTCCATATTCATCTTTGATTTTTTCTTTTAATGTTTTTTGGCCAGTGTAAGATATATTTAATATATTTCCTTTATTTTTTTCAAAATAATCATTGAATTTTTTATATCCTTCAAACATTCAGATGGTTTCTTTTTTAACACCAAAACGGTCTGCTTTTACCTTTACAAAAAGTTTTCCTTCATAATCATTGTAATCAGTTTCAATTTCTACTTTAGTGTCAAGATCTACTAATTCACCATCGTTTTTAAGTGATATTTGATTTTTAATTTTTTCGACATTTGATGCAAGGCTTTTTCTTAAAGTTGAGGCATCAGTTAATTTTTCATTTCCAAAGTAAATATTATTTGGAGTTCCTAAAATTTTATCGACATAAATTTGACTAACATCTTTTTGATTTCTTGCGTAGTTTGCTTCAACATCGGCAATTTTACCTTTTATATCATCGATTTTATTTTTTAGTGATTCTAATTCACTGGTAATGCGTGGTTTAACAAAAGTATTACTATCAGCATTTAATCTATTATAGGTGGCCTCAGAAATTTGAAGCATAGATTTTATTTTTCTTAAAGCACTAGTATTACCAGCTGCTTTTTTAGATTCAACGTCAGCGTTTTGATAATCTGTTTGAAGATTTCCAACGATTTTTCCTATATTTTCTTTTTCTGTTTGAATTTGATCTTCAATATCTCTTTTTTGATTTTTAATATCTTCTAATCTTTGTTTAGCATTAGAGATAGCATCTCTTATTTCATTAATTTTATTTGATAGTTTTTCAACTTCTAATTTAAATTTTAAATCCTCAGATTTTTTCAAAATTTCTTCAATTTTTGAAATTGAATTATCTAAATCTTCGATTGTTTTAGGATTATTAGATTCATTAATTTTATTTTGAATTTCTTTAATTACTGCTTCAGTTTCGGTTTGTAAAACTTTATTAGATTTAGCTTTTTCTTCTAAACGTTTTTCTAAATTAGTTTTTTCATCTTCCAATGTTCTTAAATATTCAATGATTTTTGCTGCTTCTTCATTAAGTCCTAGTTTAACTGCCAAATCTTTAACACCATTAGATGATTCAATTAAAAATTTGACTTCTTTTAAAGCTTCTTCAATATCAACTGCCGCTACTGCGTTTTTAGATTTTTCTTGAACTCTTGAAATTTTTTCTGGTAAACCTGCGACAAATAATCTAACACTTTCTTTTTGTTGTTCAAGGGTTTGGTTATTAACTTTTGATTTTAAATCGTTAATTTTAAGAACAAGAGCGTCCAATAAATCAACTAACTTATTAGCTTCTTCTGTTAATAGTAATTCTCTTGCCTTCGCTTCAATTGGTCTAGATTCAGAATTTATTTTTTCAAGTTCTGCAATTAAGAAGTTGAACTCAGGAATAGTAACTGCTTCATCTGCTCTTTTAAGCGCTGATTCAATATTTTTAATAGTTTGATTAACAAGCGCTTGATGTTGAATTATTCTTCTTAATTCTGCTTTTAAAACTTCAAGAGCCTTAATTGCATCTTTTAAAACAGTATTTAAAGTATCCCTGTCTTCTCTTAATTCTATTTTTCTTTCATTTTTTTGTGAAATTTCAATTGCTCTAGCTACAATAAGCGAAGCACTTTTACCAAAATTAATAGCTTCTTCTAAATATGCAATTCCAATTTGATGATCTTTTAAATCTAATTTTTGTTGAGCATTTTTTGTTCCCTTTTGTAAAACTTTAATAACTTTGATAAGATATTTTCTTAATAATTCATATTCCTCATCTTTGTTTGGATCATATCTTCTAACTTTTTGTTCTTCTTGTTTTGTAAGACCAGTTTTTGGATCTTTTATTATTTCGGTTTTATCATTATTGTATTTTGCATATAAAGACGCAACAGTTATTGTTGATAAAATAAAAACACCAGCACTAATACTTAAGATAATTTTTTTCTTTTTACTTTTTAAAGAATTCATAAAACTTCCTTTTTATATATGTTTATAATTATCAATTTTACACACTTTTTTTATTTTTAATAAACATTTGATAAATTTTAAACTAAATTTACAAAATTTTAGCCTTAAAATAAAGGTATTATAAGTTATATTTAGTAAAATAAAAATAGTCATATTTCAGATTATAAAAGTGAATTTTTTGTTCAAAAACAAAGAAAATTTATTGAAAAAATAAAGAAATTAAACCTTTTGCGATTCAATAACAAAATCAACTTTTAGTTTAAAATCTTTATTTTCAATATTATGTGGTTCTTGTGAATTTAGATAAGGTAAATATAATCCATACTCATATTTTTCACCTTTAATTCGTATAGTGCTATTAGCTAATGAGAAAAAACTAGCATTAAATCTAATTTCAGGATTTATTAGCCCATTGCCATCGCTATCCGTTTCAACAAATGTTAAATCACCGTTAAACTTAAATGGAATAAAAAAGAATTTCGTTTTTTCTTTAGTCGCCACTAATTCTCGAGTTAATCTAAAGAAATAATTACCCTTTGTAAATTCATTTTGAATTAATAAACTTCGATCAATGTAATTTAAATTCTTATTTTTATTTATATTATCAAGAATTTTTTTGATTTCAATTTTATTTTTATTATTAAGATCATCAGAGCGATAAGTATTTGTTGTGAAAAAATTTAATTTTCAATTTTCATTAAATGAACTTTGAACTCTACTATTTGAATTATGCGAGATAATTCTTTGATTTGTTGCTATGTTAGTCTCTTCAGATGTTTTAATTGTAAAATTCCTTATAACTTTAAATTCTGGATTTTTTGATTGGCTTGATAATTGAATATCAAAGTGCAAAGTTTTTTTATCTATTAAATCAAGAATAACATTAGCAATAGTAGCTTTTACATTTGGTTCTATTAATTTAAAATTTAGTGGTTTTAAAATACTATTATCTAAAAGATTTAAATTGCTAAATAATTCTCGCATAATATCTTCGGGTTTACCGTTAATAGTGATGTTGTCATCTCATGCTAGTATTCCATTTGGATTTTTATCCTTATCATATTTAGCTTGATGAACTAAAAATATATTAGCACTAGAATCTCATAATTTTAATGGTTCTTTTGTTTGTTTGATTCCAACTGCCAAGCCAATTATAATTGCGGCGGCTGCTGCCCCCAATGAAAAAAATATAATACTTCTAGCTTTTCTTAGTTTAACAGTTTTCTTTGCCGTGTCTTTAAATTTTATTTGATCATCAGCAGAAACTTTTTTTTCAATATCTTCATCTCACGGATCTTTGGGATTTTTTTTATTTCTAAATCGATCCATTTTACTCTCCGATATATTTTTCAAATTCGGTTGTTTTATCTTCAGATTCTTCAGGACCCATTAAGTTAAATTCTTTAAGATAATCTGAAACTGTATTTTTAGCTGAATCATCATCAAATTTTTCCAATTTGTTTGAATTTTCATCATTTTTTCTTGCTATATCATTTTTTTCATCTTGGTGATTATCAAATTTATTATCATCATTGCTATTAGATTTATCATGATTTGATGAATTATCAGCGTCAGCCATTTCATCTCAATTATCAGAATATATTCATCCATCTAAATCATCTTCTTCTAATTCAGTATTTTTTTCTTTATTTTTATTTAAATTATTAAAGTTTAATTCGGTTTCAGATGTGCTTTTAATTTGATGTTGTGCTAATTGCTCATGACTACTAAAATGATTCAAATTTTCACTGTCTAAATCATTCATCTGCATTTCTAATGTCTTTTCATCATTATCTAAATTAGTATCTTCTTTTGTTTCATCAACAATAATTTTAGAATTGTTTGTTTCACTATCAAAATCATTTGTCTCATCTTCATTTTTAAATAAGTCGTTAAAGTCTTTAATTTCTTCATCAGAATTTTCAAAACTTTCATCAGTACTAATTTCTTCATTTAAAGTGTTTTGTGATAAATTATCAATATTTTCAAACATATTATCTTCAGCTTTAAATTCATTATCTTCTATATGATCATTTTCTATTTGGTCATCATTATGATTTTCTAATGTTTCAGCATTTTTATTTATTTCTTCAGATTCAATATCAAACATATCTTGAAATTTATCATCATTTTCGTCAACAATTGAATTTTGATTATCGTCATCATATTTAAAATTAGTCATTTGATTATGATTAATTTCTTCGTCGATTATTTGATCATTATTATCGACTCTATTTTGAAGATTAAACACATCGACAACTTCAGTTTTATTGTTATTTACCACAGAATTTTGATTTTCAACATCTTTATCAAAATCATCAGAAATAACATCATTTTCAATATTAAATTTATCACTAAAGTTGAGGTCATTAACATCATCATTTGAAATATTTGTCTCGGTTGAATGTTCTTGTTTGCTTGATTCATTAGATTTAATATCTAGCTCATTATTTTCTAAACCATTAGTAAAATTGTCATTTAAATTTGTATTTTCTAAATTTATAATTTCATTATCATTATTTTCGTGATCAATTTCACTATTTAAATTATTTGGCATAGGCAATGATTCTAAATTTTGTGCATCATCTTCAAAAGTATTTTCTTCGAAATTATCATCTTCAATTTCGCTTTGATTTACTGAATTTTTTAGTTCATCACTAATATATTCACTTTCGTAATTTTTATCTAAATAAGCGCTCGGATTCTTATTATCAACGCTATTATCTTCTTCTTTAAGATTTACATTTGATGTTTCATCCTCAACATCATAAAAACCGGTGTTGTAATAAATATCTTCAGTTAAATCATCGAAATTGCTAACTTCTTCTAATTCTTCTTCAGTTTCTTCGCCATTATCATTTTCATTAGCGTTCGAATCTAAAGTAGGGTCTTGAATTTGATTTTTTTGTATATTTTCTTGATAATCTTCTAAATTATTTAAATTTTCTTCATTAATAATCCCAAGATTTTGATTCATTGGTTCAGATTTTGGGTTTTCATCTACATTTAAAACATTGTAATTTAGATGTGATTTAGAATCATCATCTGCCTCAATTTTGTCTTCATCTAAAACATTGTAATTTAGAGATTTGGAATCATCATCTGCTTCAATTTCGTCTTCATCCAAAACATTGTAATTTAGATGAGATTTAGAATTATCATCTGCTTCAATTTCAACTTCGTGTAAATCACTTCGATTTAAATGTTTTGATATTTCTAAAATATTTTCAGGAGATTCTTCAATATTTTCATTGTTTTTTGGTTGATTTTCTAATTCAAGTTCATTATCGATATCGAGATCTAATCTAATTATTCTAGTTGATTCATTTTCATGTTCTAAATCTTCTTGAATATTTTTTTCCTTATTAAAATTTTCTTCAACATGAAAATCTTCAATTTCATCATCATTTTCTAAATCTGGTTCAATTGATCTAATTACAACTGGTGGTCTTTGCCTTGCAATTCTATCAGATTCAAAATTCTTTGTTGCAATTAATTCTTTATTAATTTTTTCTTTAATTTCACTAATAATTTTGTATTTTTTAATAGGTCATTCATGTTTAGAAATGATAGTGATTGGATAAGCTTTTGATTCTAAGAATTTTATTCCATCCTTAAATTTTAGATAATTTTCATAATTATTAATATAGTCATAATAATCGATTATGAAACCATGAATTAATTTATTGGTAATCATATTAATTAAGACGATGTCAATTGTCTTGGTTCCAATTGAATAATCAGAAATGAATTTTAAATTATTATGATCCTGAACTAATTGTTGTAATTGCGACAAAATTTCTTTTTTATATTCAACGTCTTCATTAATTGAAATATTTCTAGTAATTTCAATCATGTCATCATCAACTTCATCTAAATAGTTTTTTTGTTCTTCAAGTGATAAATCTAGAAATTTTAATCATTCTTTAAAAATTCGCATATCAGTTGTTGAATTTTCAGTAATTTGAACATCATCAGCATAAATTGATTTAACAACGATAATTTTTTCTCTAGCTCGTGAAATAGCTACATTTAAAGCATTTTTTCCGCCTGCTCTTGCGACATAAGTTCCATATAACGATGTATTTTTATCATAAACTACTGACATAATAACAAGGTCAGCTTCATCACCTTGTATATTTTCAATATTTTTAAGTGAAATTTGTCCTGAATTAATAGCATTTTCAAGTTCGGGTTCATTACCAAAAATTAAATTCATTAAATAATCTTGTTGTTTAACGTTAAACACTAAAACAATAATCTTTTTATATTTAGCAAGATTTTCCTTGATAATTTCAATAACTTTGGTGCCTTCTTCCACATTCATGCTATTGTTTCAAGCTCCATTTACTTGAACAACATCAATGGCCTTGTCTTTATTTAAAGAAACTTCATAATCATCGATTACATCTAATTTAGAATCATAAAAGTGCTTTGAACTAAATGTCATTAGCGCCGCCAATTTAGAACGATAGTTTTTATTTAGTAAAATTGAGAAAACTCCACGATTACGAGCATAGGCAAGTAGTGATTCAATATGCCCAAGTTCATCTTCTTCATCAAAATTATAGGTTACCGAAAATCAACGAGTTGGTTGCATTTGTTGACTATCACCAGCTAAGATTTTTCTTTTTGCTAAGTATAAAATTGGTATACCTTTTTCTAAAAACATTTGGCTTGATTCATCAAGAATTGCATAATCAAATTCTTCTTTTTCTCACATTGAGAGATCAATTTCTGGAGTTGTAATAATTATTGGAAATAACAATTTAATAATTTCACGATATCTATGGAAAAATAGATAAGGTTTTAATTTCGCGGTACGAATCGACAAAGTAAAGTCATTATAAAGTGCTAATTGCTTACCAGAAAAGTTAGAAACAATTTCAAATTTTTTCTCTAAAATCATTTCTGAAAGAATTTTTTCGTTGTTTAATTCAATACTCTTAGACTTAATTATATTTTTATACTCATCAATAATATCAACTACCGAATCATAATTAACCTTATCAATAAATTTTAAGCATTTATCAATATCGACACTGAAAAGTGAACTGTCACTTGCTAAAATTTCAGCAACACGTTTAATTGATGAAGGATAAAATGTGAAAAAGTGAGGTTTTTTTCCTAAATTAACTTCATATAAATGTTTCATAATTGATTTTTTATCTAATAAAACCTTATTGAATTCGTATTTTAGTTCACGATCTAATAATTTTAAATTTTCAAATAGTGATTCCGAGAAATTAACATTGGTAAGAGCTGAATAAAATTGTAGAAGATTATCAATATTTGGATTGTTATGTAAGCGACTAATGGTGTCAACATAATTTTTATCCTCAAGTGAAAAAATACTAATTCCCTTTTCTGAGTTTGTTCTACTGCAGTGTTCTAATTCATAAATGTATTTTTGAAGTGGTTGATAGAATTCATCTAATTGAACATGCTTATCACTTAAAGCAAATAAGCAAAATTTAGAAATTGATTTTAAACGCTTTTTCAATACATCTAAAGCTGCTTTTTTTTGTGATACAACAAGACCAGAATAACCATGAGCTACAATATTAGCAATTAAATTACTAATTGTTTGTGATTTTCCTGTACCGGGAGGACCTCAAATTATTGTATCTTGATATAGAGCGGAAATAGTTGCACAATCCTGTGAAAAATTGGTTTTTTGAATTTTAAATAATTTAAAATGTTTATCAAAAATTACTCGTTTCACAGTTTCAACATATTTAACTTTACTAATTTTTGGATTTAAAATGTAATCAAATTCATCATTTTCGATAATTTTTTTCATTTGATTTCATAAATAGCCTGATGAAACATTATAAAATCCCAACACCATTCCTTGATGAAATTCAATAGAAGTATTGCTAATTTTATCTTGTTCTAAATCAGGAATAGCATTTTTAATTGTTTCAGGAATTTGATAAATTGGACTTCAGATTTCTTTAAAATAATTAAAAACTTCTTCCATAGTAGCATTTGAAAAATTAAAAGTATCAACATTGATCATAAATCCTTGTTGGCTTAAAAAAGTTATTAATTTACTATTAATTCTAATATCAGAACTAGATTCTAAATAAACAAGTGAATTTTCAATACGAATTGTTACTTCTTTAAAAAATAGGGGTGCAAAAATAATTTTTTTGTCAGTCTTAATTGATATAAAAAAGAATCCCAAATGTAATGGCCAAATATTTGTTTCAATATTAATGTTTTTTGCGTTATTTAAAATCTTCTTTCATTTAACGATAGATTTTTGAAATTCCGTTTCTAAATTATTTAATAAAAGTTGTTTAGCTTTTTCAAAATTATTATTTAATGCTTTAAAAATTGCATTATCAATCCGACGATTATATTCCTTAAAAATAGAAATTACTTCAAATTTATTAGTTGCAACTGCCACTTTTTCGCTAATGATGCGATTACTATTTTCTTTTAAAATGTGATTAATATGATGATGAGTATAAAAATTATCAAATGTTTCTACTCCAAAGTTTTTTAAAACATCGAAAAATTTTTCATTATCTACTGAAGAGAATAGTGATGAGTCATTAGTTTCAATGTTTTGCAAATTTGCTAAAATCGTTTGATATTTTACTTCGTTATTTTCCATTATTCAATTTCCTTTCTAATTTTTTGTTCTAAATACTTAGCTGAATTGCCAATCACTAAAGAAATTTGTTGACTTTGAAAACTAATGCCAGTAATTCCATCCAATGATTTTAAAGCTGAGCTGTCAACTTTTTTTCGATCAATAAAAGCAATTTTAACTACCTTTTGTGTAGCATTAACATCTACGATGTTGTCCTTTCCACCGATGAATTTTAAAAATTCATCATAGTCAAATGATAGTTTCTCTTGAATGCTTAAATAGTCTTTAGGTTTCTTTTGTTGATATTTTTTCTTTCAATATATACAAATAAAACCTAATGTTAATATGCATAGAAGAATGTATAAAAATTTATGCTTTTTGTTCATTTTTGCCTCATTTTTAAATTGTAATATTTCCATATAACAGGTCTTTTATAATTATATTTTATTTATTTAATAATATTACTAAAAATAACAATCGCGACATTATCATTTTTATTTTTGTAGTTTGTATTAAAATTAATTAAAGATTTAAGCAATCCAAGAAAGGGTATTAAAAATGCAAAAAAAAATAATGCTTAGTGGCATCACGGCAACAGGAAAATTAACAATTGCCAATTTCATTGGTGCAATTAAAAATATTGTCAAACTACAAGATAAATATGACAATTATGTTTTCATAGCCGACCTTCATGCTCTAACACTTCCAATCGATAAAAAAGAACTTGCTAATAATCGTCGAGATATTTTTGCTTTATTTCGCGCCTGTGGCGTTGATTTGAATAAAACAACTTTATTTTTTCAATCTGATGTTATTGAACATGGATTAATGAATTGATTAATTTTAACAAATACAAGTATCGGTGAATTATCACGAATGACACAATTTAAAGATAAATCAACGAAGATTAAAAGTGCAAATGGTATGGAAACAATTCCAACAGGGCTACTAATGTATCCAACTTTAATGGTAGCCGATATTCTACTATATAATGCTGATATTATTCCAGTTGGAATTGATCAAAAACAACATGTTGAATTAACAAGGAACTTAGCCATTAGATTAAATAATAAATATAAGACTGATTTTAAAATTCCAGAGCCTTTTATTCCTGAAATTGGGGCAAAAATTATGTCATTGACTGAACCAACTAAAAAAATGTCAAAATCAGATACTAACCAAAAATCATCAATTTATCTTTTAGACAATCCAGATGAAGCTTATAAAAAAATTATGCGCTCAGTTACTGATTCTGAAGGAAAAATTTATGTTGACGATTCAAAACCAGGCATTACAAATCTATTAAGCATTTATAGCGCAATTAAAGATATTACTCTTAAAGATGCTGAACTTGAATTTAAAGACAAAAATTACGGAGAATTAAAACAAGCAGTTGGTGAAGAAGTTAAAGCTTTATTAACAAAAATTCAAGAAAATTATTCAATTCACATCAAAAATGTAGAGCAAGAAAGTCAGATTGGAGCTTTGAAAGCTAGAAAAACTGCAAACGAAAACATGAACAAATTAATGAAAGGAATGGGACTAAGTCATGAAAGTTAATAAAAATTTAAATCATTCAACTAGTCATTTATTAGCGGCAGCGATTTTAAAATTATATCCAAATGCAAAATTAGCAATTGGACCAGCAATTGACGAAGGATTTTATTACGATTTCGAAATTGAAGAAGGAATTTTAGAGTCAGATCTACCAAGAATTGAAAAATTAATGAAGAAAATGGCTATGCAAGGATATGAGATGAAATTAGTTGATGAATCTCAATATTCATTTGATAATCAACCATATAAAAAAGAATTGCGAGATGAATTTGTTAGAGAAGGTAAAAAAATAACCTTCTATCAATACTATCATCCTAAAAATAATGAAATATTATTCACAGATCTTTGCTCAGGTGGCCATATCAGCAACACTAAAGAAATCAAACACTTTAAATTGCTATCAGTTGCCGGAGCCTATTGACGGGGAGATTCTAAAAACAAAATGTTAACGCGAATCTATGGAACCGCTTGAGAAACAGAAGATGAGTTAAAACAATATCTTGCTATTCTAGAAGAAAGAAAAGAACGTGACCATCGAAAAATTGGTAAAGAATTGGGAATTTTTACATTTAACCAATTAAGTGGACAAGGACTGCCAATTTGACTTGAAGATGGAATGAAAATTCATAACGCCATTCGTGATTATGTTTTAAAATTAGATAAAAAATTCGGATTTCAAGAAGTGCTAACTCCACATTTTGGAGAAAAAAAATTGTATGAAATTAGTGGCCACTGAGATCATTATCAAGACACAATGTTTAAACCATTAAAAATGGATAATGAAATTCTTGTGCCGCGACCAATGACATGTCCACATCATATTTTGCTTTTCAATTCATCACGCCATTCATATAAAGAATTGCCAATTAGATATTCAGAGCAATCAAGATTATATCGTTATGAAAAATCGGGAGCATTATCTGGACTTGAAAGAGTTAGATCAATGGATTTAACTGAAGGCCATGTTTTTGTTAGAATTGATCAAATTAAAGATGAATTTAAACATTTATATAAAATGATTGTCCAAGCATTAAATGATTTCAAAATTGAGATTGATCATATTTCACTTTCATTACGTGATCCTAATAATAGTGAAAAATTCTTTAGCGATGATGAAATGTGAAACCATGCAGAAAATGATTTACGTGATGTACTAAATGAGTTAAAAATTGAATACAAAGAGTTCATTGGAGAAGCTGCTTTTTATGGACCTAAAATTGATATTCAAATTAAAACTGCTTTGAATAAAATTATTACAATGTCAACACTACAATTAGATTTTCTTCTTCCAATGAGATTTAATATGAAATATGTTGATGATAATGAAGAAATGAAAGTTCCAGTATTAATTCATCGTGGATTAATTGGCACATATGAGAGATTTATTGCCACATTGCTTGAGCAAACAAAAGGTGTTTTACCTTATTGATTGAGCCCACATCAAGTAACAATTATGCCTATCAATAGTGAATTAAATGAACATTGCCAAAAACTATATGAAGAATTATTAGACCTTGATATTAATGTTAATGTTGATTTACGAAATGAAAGAATTAACCGTAAAATTAGGGATGCTCAAATTCAAAAAACTAAATTTATTGTTGTTATTGGAGCAGAAGAGCAAAAAAATGATACAGTATCAGTTAGAGAATACGGTTCTGAAAAAAGCCAAATATTTACAAAACATGATTTTATTAAAAAACTATTAGAACTTAAACATATGAAATAATTAACACAGCAAAAATTAAGTGCGACTTATAAAAAAGTCCCTTATTTTTTATTTAATACAAAACACATTCTTCAATAAAAATAAAGGTTTTTTCTATAAATTTTATTGATTGTGTGAATTTAAATTAAATAAAATTGCTATAAATTATTTTTCTAATAATATTGTCTTTTTGTAAATTTATAGAATAAAAAACATCAAACACTGACATTAATTGCGTGTTTGATGTTTACGTTAAATTTAGGTTAAATAACATTTGTAACATTTAGAATTATTAAGATTAAATTTACTAATGCTATAATGATTAAAAGTGAAAGAGCAACTTTTATTCCGGTATTTTTTTGATTATAACGTCTTTGATGGTAGTGATGAATGTGCTCTTCTTTTGTCATCATCATATCATCTTTCATCATAGAATCATCATCAGACATCATATGATCTTCTTCTTTATCCATATTTGACTCTTGTGACATCATGTCATTTTCTTTCATCATAGGTTCTTCTTCCATCATCATAGAATCATCAGACATCATATGATCTTCTTCCATCATAGTTTTTTCAGTAGCGAATCCTTCCACTGTTTTCATCATTGTCTCAGACATTTGGCCATCGCTTGATAAATTGTAGTAAACATCTAATTTACCTTCATATGGTTTTAGATCTAAAATTGTTACATCAAATTTAGATTCGTATTCCACGTCATCTTTCATAACATCTGTTGACATTTTAGATTCTTTATCTGGAACATCAAATGTAATTTCATTAGCTTCTTCTTCTAATTCTTTCATTAGCATCATTTTTTTCGAAGGTTTTTTAGTTGATTTTTCCACTAAATTTTCTTTTTCAATGTAGCTAATTGCATCTTGATTTTCAACGTTCTTCTCTTTAACGTGTTCGATGATTAGACGAGCTTTTTCAAGTCCTACACTACCACGATAAGCGGCATCACGGTGGAATCATACTCTTGTTTCATTTTCTGATTGTTCGGATACACGAACATACTCAGCAAGTGCGTCGGTGAATTCAGCGAAATTTCCTGAGATTTTTTTATTAGCTTTTTTAAAATTAAAAGATATATTTCTATTTTTATCGAAAGCTTCCGAAATGTAATATTTGTCCAATAATTTTTTTTGTTTTTTCTTCATTTTTTCTCCATTAAATTTATATATAGAATAATATTATTTTAACAAAAAAATAGTCAACAAAAAAAATAACATGGTTTTTTGTACTAACATTCATGTTATTTAGTAGTCAATGTTAATTTATTGTTTACATTCGATTAAAAGATTCACAATGTTTTCAATATCTTTTGAATCTAAAATTGCTGGTAAATTTTTAATAATTTTATTCATTTCATAATCAAGATTATCAATAGTTACATAAGACATATAAGGCTTAAGATTCACAATTAATGGTGTTGTTTCTTTATAGAAAACCATAATTCCGATTATTGGGGTATTTGGTGGTAAAATTGCCGCTAGTTTTTCCATATCTTCGCCCAATTCAATTGTAGCATTTGGAAATATATAATCTCTTTTACTGCCTTTAATATGTCATTCACGTTGAAGAGCATCTCCATCAATATGGCCATCTTCAATATAATTGGCTTTAAATAAGACAACCGAACCGGGACTAATTAAAATATTTCCCAATTGAAATTTTTCTTTAGTTTTGAGATTTTTATATAATGAGGGTTTAACTCATTTAGTATTAAAATTTTCGTTTAATGTTTTCAGTATTTCAACGCCGATTTCTTCTTCAAATTTCTGATTTTTTTTCGATTTACTTAAATTACCTTTATGAATAAAAAAACCAATTATAAACATTATTATTACAAATCCAATAAATAAAAATAACCCCAAAATAATTCCGATGATATAAATTCCGTCCATTTTAATCCTACCTTTATGTAAATTTGTGTGCGTTCATTGTTTTTCTAATATGTTTATAATCGGGAAATTCTTTGCTAACAATTTTCCAAAACCGAGCAGAGTGATTTGCCTCAAGAAAATGAGCGATTTCATGCGCTGCCACATATCTAATACACTTTATATTATAGAATATTAAATATTTAGAAACTGAAATTATATTTTTTAATAAATAATTTGTTGCTCAAGCAGATGATTTGGTTGATATTTTTATTTTTGATGACAAACTTCTATTAAGAAATTTCTCTGAATAGTAGTTAGCTCAATAACTAAAAATTTTTTCAAGTTTTTCTGATAAATTATTTCAAATTGTTTTTTTAATGTAGTTTTCATCGTGTTTGGTAATTGGAATAATTTCAATTTCATCATTAAAATATATTTGAAGATAATTATTAATAATTTTAAAATAAGATAACTTTCCAAGATAATAAAAACTTTGATCAGTTCAATTAATGTCAAGCAGTGGTCTAACATCTTGTTTTTTAGTGGATTGAGTTAATTTTAAAATAGCGGTGTTAAGAAAATTATTTAATTGTTCAGTATTTAAATAATGAATTGGTGTAGAGAGAATTAATTTATTATCGCGTAGAGATAAATAAATATTTTTATTATTTGTAAATCTCACATAAATGTTAAATTCCTTATCATTAATTTTATATGCTAAAACATCATCAATTTTTTTCATAATATAATTTTAGTAAAAAATGAAAACTATTTATGATTTAGCTAATTTGTTTGCTTTTGAATAAAAAGAATAAAAAAATGATTTTTTATTATAAAATATTAATTGCTAATTATTATTGCAAGAAAGGCAAACCAATGGCAAATATTAAATCAAAACAAAAAGCAATATTATCTAACGAAAAAGCGCGTGTTCGCAACTCAGCTATCAAATCTTCAGTTAAAACTGCAATTAAAAAGGCAAAATTAGCCGCACAGTCAAAAGATCCTAAGGCAAATGATTTATTTGCTAAAGCACATCATGAAATTGATAAAGCTGTTTCTAAAGGTGTTTTACACCAAAACAATGGTGCTAGAAAAGCAAGCCGTTTAGATGCGTTTATTGCGAAAAATAGATAATTGAAATTTGTATAATTACTAAAAATTAATAAAAGCCCGCTTATGGGCTTTTTTTCATATCTTGCTATTTTTTAGGATATTTATTAATTTTGATATGAGTAGGTTTATTGATTTTAAACACTAAACTATATTCCCCTTTTTGACTATCCAAACGAATTTGTTTAAGGACATCAGCCGGGTTACCTTCATAGGTTTTTTCATAAAGTTTAGTCATCTCCTTAATTAAAAATAACCTAACTTTATCGCCAAAAACTAAATCAAAATCAGCAATCGTTGCTTCAAGTTTATGTGGTGAAACATAACAAACATATGTGCCGAAATCAAGTGATTTTAAATAAT
This sequence comes from [Mycoplasma] phocae, assembly GCF_003332325.1. NCBI lineage: Bacteria > Bacillati > Mycoplasmatota > Mycoplasmoidales > Metamycoplasmataceae > Metamycoplasma > [Mycoplasma] phocae. The sequence goes on from NZ_CP029295.1 coordinate 348,295, forward strand.
TTTGTCTAGCCTGAGTTTTGTCTTTTAAAAAACCAATAAAGCTAAATTCTGAACTAAAATTAGCTTTGATAACAGCATGAATTAAAGCTGTTGGTCCGCCTATGACTTCAACTTCAATATTATTTATTTTGGCTAAATTAATAATCTCAAATCCTGGATCAGAAATACATGGCATCCCTGCATCTGAAATGAGCGAAACTTTTTGATGATCTAAAATCATATTAATAATTTTTGGAGCCAAAGTTTTTTCATTATAGTTGTGATATGAAATTAATTTTTTATTAATAATGTCATAATGTCGTAGTAGCTTTTGACTCACTCTCGTATCTTCACATAAGATAATGTCAGATGCTTTTAAAGTATTCAGCGCCCTTATACTAATATCTTCTAAATTTCCAATTGGAGTGCCAACAATAAAGATTTTATTTGCCATAAATTTTCTCGATTTTAATTAAAAAATTAGATTTTTGTAGAGGGAAATTCACATTAGTTTTTAGGGTTTTATACATAGCTTTTAAACATTCTATGATTTCGTCAATTTTTGAACTGTTATTGATAGTTTTAGCGTCTTTTAAAGATAAAATGGTTAAATTTGTTGTTAAATTATTGCTAATCTTAGCTAAATCTTCGTAAATAAAAATCATAAAAACTAAAAGAAAATTTGCGAGATCTTTATCAAAATGTTTTAATAAAAAATATAGAAATGATTCAGGCTTTGAAAATGATGATATTATAGCTGATTTCAAATTTTTTAGCAATGTATTTAATTTTTCATGATCATCTAAATTATATTTATTCGCATATACTAAAATAAAATCCTTAATTGAATTAATTTTAGTCAAATTAGTTTTAATATTAATAATAAAAGCTCGTGATCTAATTGTTTTTAGCACTTTATTCATTTGATTAGTGGTCATGATTACAATCGTGTGTGTTGGAGGATTTTCTAAAAATTTTAGTAAACTATTAAGACTTTGAGGAGTTCCATTTTCAATATTTTTGATAATTAAAATCTTAAATTTGTGATGGTTTGACAAATTGCTTTTAAATGCTCAAAGCATTGCCTCAGCAATAGCTTCCTTTGTTATTAATTGATTACTTTCATTGACACATAAATATAAATCCTTAAATTTAAGTTCAGAAAATTGATTAAATTTTTCACCATTAATTGTATTGATAAATGAAATAATATATTCATCGAAATCATTGGTAACTAATTGTGAAAATAAATAAACCTGCTGAAGTTTATTTTCTTTGATTGAATTATTAATAATTTTTAAAAATTCATTACTTACAATCATTAGATAATTTTTTGATCCGACAAAACAGCAATAAATCTTTCAAATAATTCATCAATTGAACAATTAGCGTCAATAATGCAATATTTCTTAGCATCCTTACTAACTGTTTTTAAATAAGCTTCACGCAGATTTGTATAATAATTAAGATCAAGATTTTCCAATCTATCCATTGACTTTCCACTTTCTTTTAATCTTTGAATTGAAATTTCCGGTAACAGATCAAAGAAAATTATAAAATCCGGATGTGTATTATCGGTAGCTATTTCATTAATCATTTTTACCTTTGATACTCCAATATTTCCTAATATTCCTTGATAAACATATGATGATGTTCAATAACGATCTGAAATAACATTTTTGCCCGATTCCAATGCTGGTCATATACCTTTTTCTAAGTTAATTCTCCGACTTGTAGCAAAAAGTAAGGCGTCAACCATTGGACTAAATTCATTACCATTTTCTAAAATTAAGTCACGTATTTTTTCAGCTTCTTTTGAAAAACTACTTCCTGGTTCTCTTGTAAAGACAAAATCTTTTTGTTTTTTATTTTTTTTCAAATATTCTTCAAATTTTTTCAGAATAGTTGTTTTTCCAGCTCCATCCATTCCTTCTATAGCTATAAATTTTCCACGATTTGTTTTCATATTTCCTTCTTTTATATTTTAGTTTTATTAATCAAAGATTGTTTTAATGTAACTGGATCAACATATTCAACTTGAACTCCAAGCGGAATTCCCATTGAAAGCTGATATGCGTTATCAAAATTAATTTTATCCTTAAGAATTTTTTTAATAAATTGTGTTGTGAATTGCCCTTCGACTGTAGCAGATAAAGCAATCACAATTTCTGAAACATTTTTAGCAACAATTAATAATTTCTCTAGATTGCGATTAAATTTTTCATTGCTTTTTTTTAAATCATACAACTCTTCAATAACGAAGTATCTTCCTTTATAAATTTCTAATGCTTCAAATTTTTTTAAATCTTCTTGACTTAGAACTACCATCAATTTTTTTTCGCGAAATTTATCATCGCAAATGTCACAAGTATCTTTCTCTGAATATGCATTACAATTTTGACATTTTTTGATTTTACTTTTTAGGCTTTTAATTAATTGATAAATATGCTCTAATTTTTCAATGTCATTTTCCAAGAAATAGCCAATAATTTTTTGAGATTGACGTTTTGTAATTCCGGGAATTGCTTTCAGTAGCAATTCGATCTCTTCTTCAGTTTTCATTTTAGAATGGAAGTCCACCACCAGCGTATTTAGCATTTATTTGTTCATATTCTTCTTCAATTGCATCAATCGCTTCATTAACCGCAATTAAAACTAAATCTTGTAGTAATTCTGGATCTTCTGGGTCGATTAACGCTGGGTTGATTTCTACTTTAGTAATTTTTCTTGTTCCCAACATGGTAATTTTTATTCCTTGTTTTTCAATAACAAATTCTTTTTTAGCAATCAATTGTTCTTCTTTTTCTAATTCGCCTTGAATTCTTTTTGCTTTTTTTAGCATTTCGTTAATATTGTTCATGTTTTCTCCTAATTATTTTTTAATTTTAAATTTTTCACCGAATGTTTCCATAGCTCAATCAATATTTGATGATGTTTCATCATAACGCTTAGATAAATCTTCTAATTCTTTAACCTCACGTCTTTTCAATTCTTCTTTATTGTTAACTCAATAATTTTTAGCTTCTTCAATTTGCTTCTCAGTTATCGCAAATAGGTGAACATAACGGTTAAAAATTTTATATGAAGCCTTAATTAAATTATCATGATAAGCATGTCGATTTAAATCAAAAACCTTATCGTCAAGTGATGAATTAAATAATATAAAATCATTTGATGAAAAAATAATTTTAAAATTGCTCAAAATATCTTTTGCTTGTTTATCATCATCGGAATTTGAGAGCTTAGAATCAATTAAACTATACTCAATTGTATCATTATATGTTAAATTAGCATTCTCATATCCAGGTTTTTTCATTTTACAATATTGCTTAATTAATAAACAGTCAATAATTTGATCCAAACTAATTCTATCAGCTCCCATAATTTCATTATTTTTAACTATATTCTTATTCTCAAAGTTGTCTACATCATAATTATCAGATACAATTGCGTCATTAATTTGAGCATTTTCCAATTCAATTGTTGTATCAGAAAGTAAAATTTCAGCTGTTTTTTCCAAAATATCATCAACATTGACTTCTTCTATTTTTAAGTCATCATAATTTTTTTTATCGTTATAAGTATTGGCAATCGATGATAAATTAAATTTGGAATTTAGTTCTTCTTGTTCTAATGAAGTTTTTTTGATAATTTTTTCAGTAGTTTTTTTTAACTCCTCGCGAAAATAATCAATTGGTTTTTTATCTAAATTAATATTTGATTGTTGAGATTCTGATTTCACCATTTTCATTAAACACAACTCAAATGTTTGTTTAGGAAAATCAGAATATTTTATTTCTTTTAATGAAACTAGAATAATATCGAGAAATTCATAAGCACGACTTATATTACTAATTTTTATTTCATTAATTTTATCTTCACTAAGCTCCTCAACCAAACGCATACTATTAGTCTTTTTATAAAGAATGAAATCCTTTAAGATATCGACAATTTGATTTAAAAGTCGAGAAATATCAATTCCCTGTTCTAATAAAGAATTAGCAAATGTTAACAATTCTTCTAAATTATTAGTAGCCGCCAAATTAATTAATTGAATTACATTGTCAGAATTAGAAATTGCGAATAAATCCTCAACTGCGGCTTTAGTAATTTTTTCATTTGCACAATAAATTGAAATCTGATCAGCTAAACTTAGTGTATCTCTAAAACTACCATTACCAAGTTTACAAATCAATTCAATTGCATCCAAATCAGCAACAATATTCTCTTTATCGAAAATATTTTTAATTTCACTAATTAAAACGTTTAACTCCATTTTTTTAAAGTTAAATCTTTGTACTCTACTTAAAATTGTTAGCGGAATTTTTTGGGGATCAGTTGTTGCCAAAATAAAAATAATATGCTCAGGGGGCTCTTCTAATGTTTTAAGTAGGGCATTAAATGCTCCCTTCGAAAGCATATGCACTTCATCAATAATATAAATTTTATATTTACTATTGGTTGGCATATGTTTAACTTTTTCACGTAGTTCCCGAATATCATCAATTCCTGTATTTGAAGCGGCATCAATTTCAATGATATCCAAATTACGATCAATATTAACAATACATTCCTGACATGGAATTAAAATTTCGTCGTTATGCATACAATTAATAGTATTAGCAAAAACCTTAGCGGTGCTAGTCTTACCATTACCATGTGGGCCACAAAAAAGATAAGCATGGCCAATTTTATGATTTAATATAATATTTTTTAATGTTTTAACAATGTGTTCTTGACCCTTAATTTCGTCAAATTTTTGTGGACGATATTGGCGATATAGGGCTAAATATTTATCGGATAGAGACATCTATAAATCCTTCCTAACTAACTAGTTATATTTTATCAAAACTAAATTTTGGTTTTGTAATTATTAATTATAATAATATAAATAGGATTATTATGAAAGATATTAAGAAAAAAAGACGAATAAAAATGGATTATGGACATTTAAATTACCTCATAGCAACATGAGTTAGTTTATTTTTTGCGCTAATCGCTTTATTAGCAGCTAGTTTATATGGCATAAAATTAAGTCCTGTCAGTTTGATTTTAATTTCGATTACTCAAGTGTTAGTAACATTTTCCACAGTTTATATTGCAGTATGTTTTTTTCCACTTCGAAGAATATTTAACGAAAAGTTACCGAAGAGAATTAAAAAATATCAACTTATTTCCATTTTTGTAATTTTATCTTTAGCAATATTTTTTATTGTTAATGCTTTTCTAGCCAAACCAATATGAAGTAATTATTTTAGTTCTAGTAATGATTTAGAACAACAAAAAATTGCTTTAAGTTATATCAACCTTTTAAAAACTGAAATGATTGTACTAATGAGTGTTTATTCAATTATTGTTTTAATTAATGGAATTATGTTTACAAGTTATTTTACCAGAGCAAAATATTGAGAAAGTGAGTAAAAAATGAGAAAAGAAAAATCTTGCGGAGCAATAATTTTTAAAAAAATAAGCAATGAATTATATGTTCTTCTAATTCAACAAATTGGTGGCCATTGGGGTTTTCCGAAAGGCCATGTCGAAGAGAATGAAAATGAGCATCAAACGGCTATTCGCGAAGTAAAAGAAGAAACCAACTTAGATGTTAAGATAGTAACTAATTTTCGCGCAGTTAACACCTATTCACCACTTGAAGGTGTGATTAAGGATGTAATTTATTTTATTGCCATTCCAATTAACGATGAAATAAAAAAACAAGCCTCTGAAATTAAATTAGCGATGTGATATCCAATCCGAGAAGCCACTAAAAAAATTACTTTTCCGAATGATGCAACAATATTAAAATTAGCTGTTGATTATTTTACTGAAAAATAGCTATTTTAAAAGAAAAAATCTCAAGTGAGAAATTAACTTGAGATTTTATTTTTTGACATCAACTAATTCATGAGCTTCAACAATATGATTTTCAAGATTGTTATCAAGTTTTAACTCTTTTATAATTCGATTTTCTAGTTCAGTAATTCTTTGAACAATCTCTTCTTCTGGAACGCCTTCTCTTTCAAGTTTTTGTCTTTCAGAATCAACTAAATATTTTATAAAATCCTGAACTTGTAGATTAGGTTGTTGTGCAGAAATTTGACCATCAAAACTATTAGGAGCAATAATTCATGGGAAATTAATCTGACTATTTGATGATGGCAAGGCATCATAGTTATTCATTAAGTTAGTAATACATTCTAAAGCAATTCGTTTAGTTAATTGATTGAATTTTTTTGAACCTAATTGAGTATAAATTTGATATGGATTTTTTTGTGAATATTGTACTAAGTTAGTGCTTCTCCGCAATTTGTCCATGGTGTTAATATGATCCTGTCATGCACTATCAAAAACGTTTAGGATAATGTTTCTTTCTGATGATGCTAGTGATGAAATTCCATATTTATCAATAATATTTTGACGTAGAACATCATATTCTTTTTGTCATATCTGAATAATGTGTTGAACTAATTCTTCACGGTCATATTTAACAATTTCATTAGCATCAAATTTATGATTAGTTAAATTCATAAAATTTGAATTAACATAATTTGAAAATCCTTCAAGATCAAGTGTATTATTTTTTTTCATAAAATATGGATTGTTAACTGTTTGTTCGGCAGCCACAGTAATCATTTTTCTTATAATACTTCCAAGATCATCTCGATTTAAAATTAAATCACGTTGTTCATAAATTAAATCACGTTGTTGACGAATAACATCATCGTAATTTAGAACACTTTTCCGACTATCGTAGTTGAAACCTTCAATTTTTTTCTGAGCACGAATAAAAGCTTTTCTTATTCCTTCACCTTCAATTGGATCTTCACCGTATGATTTAAACATTTCTTTTCATTGATCTTGAATTGAAAAACGTAAAATTAATTGGTCATCTAATGATAAAAAGAATTTAGTGTATCCGACATCACCTTGACGGCCAGAACGACCTTTTAGCTGATTATCAATTCTACGTGATTCAGCCTTTTCAGTTCCTAGTACATAAAGTCCACCAACTTCTAAAGCTTCTTTTGATGGTTTAATGTCAGTTCCACGACCAGCCATGTTGGTAGCAATGGTTACTGCTCCTAATTGACCTGCGTTAGATATAATTTCAGCTTCTGAGGCATCTTGCTTGGCGTTCAGAACAGTATGTGGGATGCCTTCTTCTAGTAAATATTCATGTAGTACTTCTGAATCTTCAACTTGCGCTGTACCAATTAAAATTGGTTGTTTTTTCTCATAAACACGTTTAACTTCTTTGACAACAGCTTTTCATTTTGAATGCATATCAACATAAATTTCATCTTTATCATCAAATCTAATAACTGGTTTATTAGTTGGAACTTCATTTACTCGCATATTATAAATATCAATAAATTCTTTTTCTTCAGTTTTTGCCGTTCCGGTCATTCCACTAATTTTTTTAAATAATCTAAAAAAGTTTTGATAAGTAATAGTTGCTAAAGTTTTAGTTTCATTTTCAATTTCAACACGTTCTTTTGCTTGAATGGCTTGTTGTAAACCTTCTGAGTATGATCTTCCTTCCATAATCCGACCAGTGAAAGAATCAACTAATTCAATTTTGTCATTTCTTACAATATATTCCACATCAAGCTTCATAACCTTATGTGCTCTTAGTGCGTTTTGAATACGGTGAACAAGCTCTGAATTTTGAATATCATAAAGATTCTCAAAATTAAAATATTTGTTAGCTTTTTCAATTCCTTCATCAGTTAAATAAACTGATTTAGTTTCTTCATCAATGAAAAAATCATCTTTACTTAAAGTTCTAACGAATAAATCAGCAATATTGTAAAGATTACTTTCATCATTATCACCACCAGAAATAATTAATGGAGTTTTTGCTTCATCAATTAAAATTGAATCAACCTCATCTAAAAGAATAAAATCTAATCCTCGTTGGACTTTTTCTTCTTTAGTCATAACCATATTATCACGAAGATAATCAAAACCAAGCTCTGAGTGAATTGAATAAACAACATCACATGCATAGGCTTGTCTTTTAAGATCTGGTGCCATTTGGGCTTTATTAATTCCGACTGATAATCCGAGAAAATTAAAAACCTGTCCCATTTCTTCGGCATCCCGTTCTGCTAGATATTCATTGACTGTTGAAACAATAACACTATTGCCAGTTAGCGCATTTAAATAAACTGGAGCGATTGAGGTAATAGTTTTACCTTCACCAGTTTTCATTTCAGCAACAGATCCTAAGTCTAGAATTAATCCTCCAATCATTTGAACATCATAAGGGCGTTTACCTAAAATTCTTTTTGTTGCTTCTCTCGAAACAGCAAAAACTTCTGGACGAATATCGTCTGATGTTTCTCCTAATTTTAGGCGCTCTTTAAATTCGATAGTTTTAGCCTTTAACTGTTCATCACTTAGCTTAGAAATTTCTTTTTCTAAATGATTAATTTTTCTTAGTGTTGCTTCTGCAATACGCATTTCTGTGGATTTAAAATTAAATAACTTCATAAATATATATTTTATATGAAATTAATAAATAATGTATATTAATAAGAATTTAAAAAGTTTAATAAAAAACTTAGCAAGCTAAGTTCTTAAAAAATTATTTTTTTGATTGAGAAGATGCTTCTTCAGCTTTAGCTTTTGCAGCGGCTTCAGTATCGGCTTTAGCTTTTGCAACAATTTTTTCAGTTTGTTTTTCGTCGAATGATTGAATTTGTTTTTTGATTTCTTCTAATTTAGCAAAATGTTTTGGATCATTTTTTTTCATTAAGGTTTCAATAACTTGTTCAGTAATAAATTTATTTTCGAAATTTTCAAATCTTAAAATACCTTTAACACTTTCGATACCAATTTTGTAAAGATCAGCAAATTTTTGACATTCAGCAGTGTAAGCTTCTTCAGTAGCTTTAATGCCTTCTGCGCTAGCAATGGCACCAAAAATAAAACTTTTCTTTAGATTTTCAATAGCTGATTCATTAAAGATTTTAAAAATATCATCTTTTGTATTCTTTGTAAATTCTAAATATTCTTTTTCTGAAATACCTTGTTGTTTTAGGTTGTTTAATAAATTATCGTAGTATTTCTTAGATTCAGATTTTAGTAGTGAATCAGAAATAGCAATTTCTGAACTTTCAATTAGTTTTTTAGTAATGTCTTCAACAAATTTTGTTTCTAGATCTGCTATTTTATTTTTATAGGTTTGCATTTCAAGAAATTCTTGATATTCTGGTAAAGTATTTATTCCAGTAATGTTAATTTCTTTTAAAAATTGTTCGTCAATTTTTGGTAAATTTGGTGTTTTAATTCCGTTAATTTTTACCTTGAAAACAACTTTTTTACCAGCTAAATGTTTAACGTGGTAATTTTCAGGGAATGCTAAATCAAGGTCAGCTTGTTCACCTTTTTTTAGTCCTATCATTTTATCTTCAAAACCTGGAATAAATTGTTTTGATCCAATTTTTAACTCGTAGCCATCAGCATCGCCACCATCAAATGGTTCGCCTTCAACAAAACCTTTAAAGTCAAAGTTAACTTCATCACCTAATTTTATTGGTTCTTCACTATCTAACATAACAGTGTATTTTTCAATGATTTTCATTTCGGTTTCAGCAAGTTCTTCTTTTGAAAGTTCTAATGAACCAATTTTTCCACCAAGTTTTGCATAATCACCTAATTTTACTTCAGGGATAATTGGGAAGATAAATTCTACAACAACTTTTGATTCTGTAAATTCTGGAATGTTAAGTTCTTCTCTTCCAACAATTTGATCGGTTGGTTGAATCTCTTTTGCAATGTGCTCAGTGTAAATGTTATCAAGTTTTGATCTTAGTGCTTTTTCTAGCACTTCTCCTAAGCTAATGTGCTTATCAGCTTCACGAGCAGGAACTTTTCCTTTTCTAAATCCTGGAATTTGTACATTTAATCTAAGCTTTTCTCTTGCTTTTTCTATGGCTTCTTGTCATTCTTGACCTTCTAAAACGTATGAAATTCTTAGTTCTGTCTTTTCTTTATTAATTATTCGTGACATAATTCTCCTTAAATAATATCTTGTTATATTATATTTTATTTGCTAAATAAATTACAAAAAAATTGCTTATCAATTATAAGCTCTGCAATTTATTTTTATCTAATTTTATTTGCTAAATATTTGATAAATGGCTTTTTCTTCGTTATTTAACTCATTTTCATCTTTTTCACCATATAAAACATTTACGACATTAATTATTTGCTCATAATCGTGGGTTGTTTTTTTTAGTAAAATATCAACTCAATTTTTGAATAAATAGGCAGAAAAAACTTGTCTAGCAACTTTATTTTTAGCAACGTCTTTATCAAAGGTAGCGAATATTTCGGATTGCATTTTACTAATTCCGGGATTTTCTAGAAATGATCCTAGTTTTTTAGGGTTAATAATTTGACCATTAACTAAATAATCGAAGTCAATTTCTTTATTTTGCAAAAGATCATAAATTAACGTTTGAAACCCGCCACTATCAAAATCACTTTGATTGAAAAAATGCTGAAATTCGGCAGCATGTTTATGAAAATCATCGCGCCCTTTTAACTCGTTGTAATTTAGCATAAAAACATAATCCATTTTCTTATTTTTAAGTGAATTAATTAAACTTAGGGTATCAAGATTAGTTTTCACAATTAAATTATCTTTTTTGATTTGAAAAATAATGTTTTGGCGCAGTGATTCTAAATCTGCAATGTCATCTGATAAAACAGCATTTTTCAAATATTCATCAACTTTGTAAATTGCCTTAATTGGGTCATCTTTTCGAATTAATGTAATTTCTTCTAAAATTTTGTCGAAATCTAAAGCATTATTGTTTTTATTATTATTTGTTTCCATACTAATTATTTTACCTTAATTAAGCAAAATCTAAATTATTCACTAATATCAATAAACTAAATAATAAATTGTAAAATTAATCTAATTAATCTACCATTTTAAGTAAAAGACAAAAGTAAAATTTTAATATTAGATCAAAGTTAATATTGATTAATATGAGAAATTGGGTTTTAAATTAATGAAACTTGTTAAATATAAATAGCTGTAGATATTTGATAAATTAGAAAATTAATTTAGTAATTTTTTTTAATTAGGTATAAATTGGTCATTTAATTAATTAGCTTGTGTTTTTTTTGATTTCTTATTTTAATCGATTTTATTATTGCAACTTACAACGACAAGTGGAGCAGTTATTAAGGATATTAATAAAATTATTAACGATTTAAAATATTTTTGTTTATTTTGCCTCTTATTTTTTGTTTGTTTGAATAAAAATAGCTAATTTAATTTTAATTGCCTTCCAAAATCTTTACAATGACATTTTTATACTATAATCTTAATTATTTTTATAAGTAACATAATAATTACTTAAAATTTTCATCATATTTTGATGACATTTGTGATTTATAATGGAAAAAGTATCGTAAATGCAATTTAGGACTAATAAACTAATTTTATTTAAATTTTAAAATAATTTTTTATTGAAAAATTCAATGAATTAATTCAAACTATGGAACTATATTAGATTTTTAATAAATTTTTCATAATTTCTATTTTTTAAAAAATTTTAAATTTTATAAAATATTGAATGGTAACTATTTTAATACACTAGGAGAAACAAGAAAAATGAAAAAACTGAAAAGAATGATCATATCAATTGGAGCAATTTCTTTAATTTTACCAATGTTACTTGTCACATCTGCTTGTAAAACTGAAGTTAATAGAAATAAAGGTGATAATAATACCACAACCGTAATTGATAATAAGAAAACTGAAAATTCAAATAATAAAAAAAGTAAAAATTTGATGTCTCCAATAAATAAGCTAAAAAATAAAATATTAAATTTAGCTATTACAAAATTTCCATATACAGACATAAAATCTTTCAGATCAGAATTAAAAGAAGCAAATTCCGTTGATAATGTTAATAAAATATGAACCAATTTTTCCCGAAAAATAATTTTGGAAAATGTAAATAAGAGATTATTTGACAGGCCGATTATTTCTCAAAAATTAAAATCTAATAAAAAGTTAGATGATTTTTACAAAGAAATTATGGATTTAAGGGCTAAACGAGAAAAATTAAAAAAAGATAATCAAGGTTTATTATTTTCATATGGAGAAATGCGCCGGAAAATTATTAATAAATATTTTGAATTTAGCAGAATTTCACACCCACCTTTGATCGACACTACTCTACCAAAAATAAAAACCTCATCCAATGCAAATGAAATTTGATTTTGAAATAAATATTTAGCAGAAGATTTTAGTCTAATGATGGATAATTTAATTAACAAAAGAAAGAAATTATTTGAAAAATCCAATAAATTTATTGAAATTTCCAAAGAAAACCTACTAATACTAAAAAATGAAGAAATTAATACTGAAATTATTAACAAAGCACTTAAGAATTTATTATTAATTAAAAATAGTAGCATGGATAAGACTAGTAATATTGTCATCAAAGAAGAAATTATTTATAAATTAAAACGTAATTTAATTGCGCAATTTGAAAATAAAATGCGATTCTATGAAGCGATTAGAAAATTAATTCTAAAAAATGTAGAATTTGAAAAAATTAATCCATTTTTAGCAATGCTTGATTTAGAAACTATATTACAAATTGAAGAAGTGCCAATTTTAAAAATGTTATTTGATAATCATAATTTGATTTTAAAATTAAAGAAAATAGCTGATAAAGTCTCAAATAAATTAAATCACAAATCATTTAAAAAATTAGCTAAAGAAATTAACAAATATTTATCAATAAATAAAATATATCTTCATAATCTAAGAAAATCTCAAATAGATATTAATAACAATCTTAGCATTATCACAAACGATGGCGAAATTAAAAAGTGAATCGATAAGACAAAAAATGACCAATTAGATAAATGGGAGAAAATTTTAAACGAGATTTTAAATCAGTATAAACAAACAGCTAATATAAATACCAATGACAAATTACTTATCGCAATTAGAGAATTTATTACAATTCCTCTTGAAAAAATTGATCATTTTATTCCTTCAATTTTAGAATAAAAAAGACACAATCAAACATGATTGTGTTTTTGAAAACATTTGAATAACTTTATTAATACATAAAGGAGATTAAATGATTATAAATCAACAATAATATAGGATATTTATTTACTTATTTAATAATAATAACAAGTTGAAGCAATTTTATAATTGCTTTTATATGTTTTATAATTCGGTGATTTTTTTATTAATGTTGTAGTTTTTTGCTAATCTTTAGTAATTTAATTTTTTTATGTCCATTCAAAAAATTAAATTTTAACTATTAATTAATGATTTTTAAAATTTATCTAGAATAAAATCATCATCTAAATAGATTTTAATATTTCTTATCATCCATTTCGAAATATTAAAATCTAAATTTACTATTAATAGCTTTTTTAAAATTAATTTGCAAAATATTAACTATAATATTTCCAATTTATAAAACCAGAGAAATAATATGAAATTAAAAAATATAGCAACATTAACATATTTTTTTGAATTTTAGTCTTTTTATGGAACTACCCATCCATTTATATTTCCCGTGATATTAGAATTTTCATTATTTACTGAGATTTTTGTTAGCTATAATTACTTAATTTCTAATTTATTGCTAGATTTCATATTTATTATATGCGATGTTAAAAATAATATGTAGCCTTTTATTTGCTTAAATAATTAATCGCTTGTGACTTTTCTTTCTTACTTTTTTATTTATGCCAGTATTTGCACACTATTCAAAATATATTTACGTATAAGGTTAGAATTCATTAAATTTTTAGTTTAACAAGTTAGTTTTATCATCAATAGTCAAATTAAAATTTAGCATATAATTCTGATATTTAATCTTATTCTAATTAAACATAGTATTATTAGGGTTTTATTTGCTAATTATTTTGTTTACAAAGGTGATGCTAGGTTAAATATTTTATTATTTAATTAACCAAAAGCGGAGACTATTATTAATTCTTAATACAACCTTTTTTTGATAAAGGAATTACCCACTAACAAATTTATAATTCTTGGATTTTTTTCTATTTAATTTATCTACTTAGAGAAGTTAAATTTAAAGTTAAATAAGTTAACCTATTACAATCTATTTCCCTGTATTCATCATGATTTATAAAAATATCGTCACGTAATATTTTTTTAGTTTGCCTTTTATTTTAAATTTTGTTATAACTCATCCATTGTTTTATTTTTTTATAACTTAATTAATTAAAATATAAACTATGACTGATATTTTTATTCTATTTATATATTAGAATAGTCAATACTATTTTTACTTTTATTTCGCATGGTGTACGTTAAATTATGAAATTACAACCATCAAGGGGAAGGTAAATTTATTAGCAAAAAACTTCCTTTTTTTTGCTCAATACCTTCAAAAAAAATTATACCATAATTTGACATTTGATTATTCAACAATATTGAACTGAAAAAACAGTAAAAAATCACTAGATTTTAAGTAAAAATTAATGATTCATTTTAGAAAAAAATTCGGCAAAAAAGCATTATAATACACACGACAAAAATTTGTTATTTTTTATTGAAAAACCAATAAAAATTCAAGGAATTCGCCATTTGATAAAAAAATATTTATTAAACTTATATTTTTTTATCTGTCTTTGAAATTTATTGCTAAATAGCAATGAATTAAACATTTTTATTACAGCTAAAAATACTAGTGAAAAATAGACCATTTTTAGGCAAAAAAACACTCAATTTTGAGTTAAAAAATTTAGTGCTTTTAATCGAAAAAATTGCAAATTATTTTTTTTTTTTTTGCAAAAAAATTTGAATACTCAAATTGTAGATATAAAAATTAAAATATGGTTTTAATTAATAATTGCGTTTCATTAATAATTAAAATGAAGTTTTATATAAAATGAAGATCTCAAAAATTTTATAAAAATTATTTAACTATCTTAATTACTAAATCATAAATTCTATTAATTAAAAATACCATTTATATAGCCTGCGAAAAATAAAAAATTAAAAGATAAAGTACCGCTAAATAATTAATTAAAAAATAATCAAATTTTTAAAAAGTTAACTATTTTAGTTTGATAAAAATTTCTATTTTAATATTTAAAAATAAAATCATAATTAAACAAATAAAATTCTGATTAGCCCTCACTTTTAAAAATAAATTAATTGAATATTATTTGTCATATTAAATTCAAATATAAATAATAGATAAATTAGGATCTATATCATATTATTATTTTCTATAGTAATATGCAATTATACGCTTGTGACTATATTTATAATTATTTATATATTTCATGTGGCAAAAAAATAATCAAAATAACAAAATTAAATTTAAATAAAAATTATTAGATAATACATGAAAAATAGATTAAGATTACTAGATATAATCTCAATTTTGCAAACCGTAATTTTATCTTTTATTCTTATCGCACTAAAAGCATCAAAAGGAACCAATATTGTTAAAACAATGTAAAAATAAAATAAATTAAAATTGAACATTTCTAAAAAATGTAACTAGAGTTCCAACCGATCTATCATTTCAAATACTGTCACCTAAGAAACAATTTCTGAAAAGTGTAAATTTTAATCACAATATCCTAAAATGAAATTTTTCAAATGTTGAAAGCTATAGTAAATTTTATTCAAATTCATAACTTTAAGAATTATCAAAGAAAAATTTTCAGTAAATTAATAATAAATCTTACAATGTTTATTTCTAGGATAAATTTTGAAACTGAAATTGATAAAATTAAGTCAGCTGATAATCCAATAAAATAAAATTAATGAAATTATCAAATTAAATAACAATAATTCAAAAGTTAAATGAAATGCGTTAACTTTTAATTTAGTATTAAATAAAAAATTTGTTGAAATATCAATTCAAGATAAATAAAAATCTTATATCGATAAAATTCAAATTAAATTATTGTTTAAATTAAAAGACATAAAAACAGTATGATAATTTCTTATAAAGTTTAATACTTTAGTAAATAAGAATGTTAATAGCACTAATCATAAGATCGAAATTGATTGAAGTTAATCGGAAATTGCAACATAAAACAACTACTGTATCTAATAATAGTGCTAATTATTTAAAAAAATAACTGAGAATATTTTAGAAGATAATATAATGTTCTTAATTAATAGCAAAAAAATGAAACCATTTGATTAACATATAGTATGAAAAAATCAATAAATTTATTGAAAAATGTTATTTAGAACTTAGTTTTATTAAAATTGATTTAATTTATCAAAGACTAGTAAAAAATAATTAAATAAAAATAAAAGAAAACCATGACTAAAAAATTTTCGATAACTAATATTAATGAATTAGAATTTGATAATAATATAGCAATAATAAAAATAATAAATTTTTTATTAATTATGATCACAGTTAAAGTTATTATGGAAAACTAGATTTCAATTTCTGCGCTAATAGAGAAGATAATAAATTACCATTGTTATTTTCAATAATAACTCTTAGAATAATAACAGTTAATATATTTGGTTTTAATAAACCAACTAAAAAATTAAAAGTAATATCAACTTATTTAACTTTAAAACATGCCACTATAGGTATGTTTTTAAAATTTAAATTCGTTTTTATAAGTAGTAAATAAATTGCTATATATATTTTACATGTTTGACAATTGAAGTTATATAAAGTTCATAGATAATACAACGAAGTAATTTATTGAAACATAAATAATATCTATTTTTAGTATTACTCTATTATATGGTCGAAATAATTACATATTATATAAATATATAATATGATATAATAAATGTGTTATTGTTGCCTAACATAACATATGCTAGGACAAAAATTGACCAACCTTATCTTTATACAACAGTAATAATTAATATAAAGAAAAATAAATAATTGGAATTTATTAGGAGTTATTAAATACATGAAAAACAAATTAAAATTGTTGAGCATAATTTCTGCTTTATCAAGTGTTTCATTACCTTTTAGCATTATTTCAACTAAAACTAATCAAAATACTCCAGAAGATAATCTGGAAGATAATTCTATAACAGCGGAAACGCAAGTACAATCCGTTTATAACGGCACTGAGTGTATTAAAATTGGATATTTTAAAAACTTTAAAGGTGAATATCAAATTGAACAATTTCATAAGGATGTAACTGCAGTTCCAAAAGATTTACCAAAGGAAATAACGTTACTTAAAAATGCGTTTAAGGATTGTATCAATTTTAACCAAGACCTCTCTAGTTGAGATATTTCAAATGTTAAAGATATGAGCTCTATGTTTGAAGGAGCATTAGCTTTCAATAATGGAGAAAAAACACTAACATGAAAAGGAAATGCAAAAAACAATACAGCGACAACGTTTATGTTTAAAAACGCGAAAAAATTCAATCAAGATATTTCTAGTTGAGATGTTTCAAACGTTAAGAGTATGTGGTCGATGTTTGAGGGTGCAGAATCTTTTAATAATGGCAATAAACCGCTAATTTGAAAAAATGGATGAACAAATAAAAGAACCACGATGTTGTCAATGTTTAAAAATGCTAAGTCATTTAATCAGGATATTTCTAGTTGAGATGTTTCAAATGTTTGAAATATGGAATCAATGTTTGAAGGTACAAAACTTTTTAATCAAGATCTTTCAAATTGGAAAGTTTCAAATGTTTGGAATACGGGATCAATGTTTGAAGGAACGGAGGCTTATAATAATGCCGGAAAACCTTTAAGTTGGGGAGATTCGGCAAAGAGTATTACATCAACAGTATCAATGTTTAAAAATGCAAAAAAATTTAATCAAGATATTTCAGGTTGAAACCTTTCAAAAATTGTAAACATGGTATCAATGTTTGAAGGTGCTGAAAATTTTAATAATGGTGGTAATGTTCTAAATTGAGAAAACCTAAAAGTTAAATATGTATCTAAACTTTTCAAGAATGCAAAATCATTTAATCAAGATCTTTCGAATTGAGATATTTCAAACTTATCTGAAATGAGTTCAATGTTCGAAGGCGCAGATGCCTTTAATAATGGAGGTCAACCACTAACTTGAATAAATTTAAGCAAAGCTAAAAAATTTGATAATATGTTTAAAAATGCAAAAATCTTCAATCAAAATATTGCGGGGTGAGATGTTTCGAGTGCTGAGGATATGAGTTCAATGTTTGAAGGTGCCGATGCCTTCAATAATGGAGGTCAACCACTAACTTGAACAAATTTAAGCAAAGTTAAAAAATTTAATAATATGTTTAAAAATGCAAAAATCTTTAATCAAAATATTTCTACTTGAGATGTTTCAAATGCTGAGGATATGAGTTCAATGTTTTGTGGAGCACAGACATTTAATCAATCTATTGCAGATTGAAATGTTTCGAATGTAAAAGAGATGGCATTAATGTTTCAGGATGCAAAATTTTTTAACCAAAATCTTTCAAAATGAAATGTTTCAAACGTTTGAAATATGCTATCGATGTTCGAAGGAGCAGAAGCATATAATAATGCTGGAGAATCTTTAAATTGAGGTGATTCAACAAAGAATCTTGTTTCAACAGCATCGATGTTTAAAAATGCTAAGTCATTTAATCAGGATATTTCTAGTTGAGATGTTTCAAATGTTTGAAAGATGAATGCAATGTTTGAAAATGCAGTATTGTTTAACAATGGTGGTAAGCCTTTAAATTGAAAAAATGCGATAAAAGGTAATATCTCAACAGCGTTTATGTTTAAAAATGCTAAATCATTTAATCAGGATATTTCTAGCTGAGATGTTTCTAAGGTTGAAAGTATGGAATCAATGTTTGAAGGTGCGTCATCGTTTAATAATGGTGGTCAGCCCTTTAATTGAAATAGTTCATCAAACATTGTGACTAATGTTTCAAAAATGTTTAAAGATGCTACCTCCTTTAACCAGAATGTTACTAATTTTGACGTTAGAAATGTTAATGATATGTCTTCAATGTTTGAGGGTGCATCATCATTTAATAATGGTGATCAAGAACTGCGGTGATTTTCTTGAACTAGTAATGTAAAAGATATGTCATCTATGTTTAAAAACGCTACCAACTTTAATCAAGATTTATCAAATTTTTGAGCTTATAATGTTAAAACAATGGAATCAATGTTCGAAGGTGCATCATCATTTAATAACGGAGGAAAATCATTTAAGTGAAATAGTTTAACAATCATTGTGACTAATGTTTCAAAAATGTTTAAAAATGCCACTTCCTTTAACCAGAATGTTACTAATTTTGACGTTAGAAATGTTAATGATATGTCTTCAATGTTTGAGGGTGCATCATCATTTAATAATGGCGACGCAATGGAATTAAATTGAAATACCTGAACTGAAAATGTTAAAAATATGTCAAAAATGTTTAAAGATGCCACATCTTTTAACAAAAAAATTATTATGAAGACTAAAAATGTTGAAAATATGACTTCAATGTTTGAAAACACCAAGGCTTTTAACCAAAATATTTCAAATTGGAATGTTGACAAAGTCGTTAATTACGATAATTTTTATAACAAATCAAAACTTATCAGTAATCCCAAGAATATTCCACAAAAATTATTAAAAGAACTTAAATACTTGATTACTGTACAAAATTTTACTGATAGAATTGAAAAAATTGATCTTAAAAAGAATAAAAATATTATTATTGATCTTATTAAGGCAAGAAATAATAATCCAGAAATTTTTTGAGACGTTTTGAGTTTTGATTTAATTTCTTCTAATGATGATTATTTAGAAATTCTAATTTCCGATAAAAGTAAAAAGCGTTATTTAGATAAATTAAAACTTAAATTTCCATATAAAAAGGACATTAAAAAGGAAATTAAAGTTGATAATCTTGCTAAGGTTGAAGATTTCACAGAAGAAGAAATTAAAAGAGTAATTAACGCAGCTAATGGCAGCGGCACAATTGATTGAAGTCAACTAAAAATTACAATCAATCAAGATAAGATAATCATTACTGTTTCGGATAATAGTGCTGATTATTTAAAAGGTGGAACTATTAGCTTCACTGTTGTGAAGAAATTAGATATTGCCACTGTGATTTCTGAAACTAAGAAATTAGCTAAAGTTGAAGATTTCACAGAAGAAGAAATTAAAAGAGTAATTAACGCAGCTAATGGCAGCGGCACAATTGATTGAAGCCAACTAAAAATTACAATTAATCAAGAGAAAATAATGATTTCAGTTGCGGATAATAGTGCTGATTATCTAAAAGGTGGAACTATTAGCTTCACTGTTGTGAAGAAATTAGATATTGCTACTGTGATTTCTGAAACTAAGAAATTAGCTAAAGTTGAAGATTTCACAGAAGAAGAAATTAAAAGAGTAATTAACGCAGCTAATGGCAGCGGCACAATTGATTGAAGCCAACTAAAAATTACAATTAATCAAGAGAAAATAATGATTTCAGTTGCGGATAATAGTGCTGATTATCTAAAAGGTGGAACTATTAGCTTCACCGTAACTAAAAAAATCGCAATTAGTACAATTATTAGCAAAACAACTAATTTAGCCAAAGTTGAAGATTTCACAGAAGAAGAAATTAAAAGAGTAATTAACGCAGCTAATGGCAGCGGCACAATTGATTGAAGTCAACTAAAAATTACAATCAATCAAGATAAGATAATCATTACTGTTTCGGATAATAGTGCTGATTATTTAAAAGGTGGAACTATTAGCTTCACTGTTGTGAAGAAATTAGATATTGCCACTGTGATTTCTGAAACTAAGAAATTAGCTAAAGTTGAAGATTTCACAGAAGAAGAAATTAAAAGAGTAATTAACGCAGCTAATAGTAATGTTTCAATTGATTGAAGCCAACTAAAAATTACAATTAATCAAGAGAAAATAATGATTTCAGTTGCGGATAATAGTGCTGATTATCTAAAAGGTGGAACTATTAGCTTCACCGTAACTAAAAAAATCGCAATTAGTACAATTATTAGCAAAACAACTAATTTAGCCAAAGTTGAAGATTTCACAGAAGAAGAAATTAAAAGAGTAATTAACGCAGCTAATGGCAGCGGCACAATTGATTGAAGCCAACTAAAAATTACAATTAATCAAGAGAAAATAATGATTTCAGTTGCGGATAATAGTGCTGATTATTTAAAAGGTGGAACTATTAGCTTCACTGTTGTGAAGAAATTAGATATTGCTACTGTGATTTCTGAAACTAAGAAATTAGCTAAAGTTGAAGATTTCACAGAAGAAGAAATTAAAAGAGTAATTAACGCAGCTAATAGTAATGTTTCAATTGATTGAAGTCAACTAAAAATTACAATTAATCAAGAGAAAATAATGATTTCAGTTGCGGATAATAGTGCTGATTATCTAAAAGGTGGAACTATTAGCTTCACTGTTGTGAAGAAATTAGATATTGCTACTGTGATTTCTGAAACTAAGAAATTAGCTAAAGTTGAAGATTTCACAGAAGAAGAAATTAAAAGAGTAATTAACGCAGCTAATGGCAGCGGCACAATTGATTGAAGCCAACTAAAAATTACAATTAATCAAGAGAAAATAATGATTTCAGTTGCGGATAATAGTGCTGATTATCTAAAAGGTGGAACTATTAGCTTCACCGTAACTAAAAAAATCGCAATTAGTACAATTATTAGCAAAACAACTAATTTAGCCAAAGTTGAAGATTTCACAGAAGAAGAAATTAAAAGAGTAATTAACGCAGCTAATGGCAGCGGCACAATTGATTGAAGTCAACTAAAAATTACAATTAATCAAGAGAAAATAATGATTTCAGTTGCGGATAATAGTGCTGATTATCTAAAAGGTGGAACTATTAGCTTCACCGTAACTAAAAAAATCGCAATTAGTACAATTATTAGCAAAACAACTAATTTAGCCAAAGTTGAAGATTTCACAGAAGAAGAAATTAAAAGAGTAATTAACGCAGCTAATGGCAGCGGCACAATTGATTGAAGCCAACTAAAAATTACAATTAATCAAGAGAAAATAATGATTTCAGTTGCGGATAATAGTGCTGATTATCTAAAAGGTGGAACTATTAGCTTCACCGTAACTAAAAAAATCGCAATTAGTACAATTATTAGCAAAACAACTAATTTAGCCAAAGTTGAAGATTTCACAGAAGAAGAAATTAAAAGAGTAATTAACGCAGCTAATAGTAATGTTTCAATTGATTGAAGTCAACTAAAAATTACAATTAATCAAGAGAAAATAATGATTTCAGTTGCGGATAATAGTGCTGATTATCTAAAAGGTGGAACTATTAGCTTCACCGTAACTAAAAAAATCGCAATTAGTACAATTATTAGCAAAACAACTAATTTAGCCAAAGTTGAAGATTTCACAGAAGAAGAAATTAAAAGAGTAATTAACGCAGCTAATGGCAGCGGCACAATTGATTGAAGCCAACTAAAAATTACAATTAATCAAGAGAAAATAATGATTTCAGTTGCGGATAATAGTGCTGATTATCTAAAAGGTGGAACTATTAGCTTCACCGTAACTAAAAAAATCGCAATTAGTACAATTATTAGCAAAACAACTAATTTAGCCAAAGTTGAAGATTTCACAGAAGAAGAAATTAAAAGAGTAATTAACGCAGCTAATGGCAGCGGCACAATTGATTGAAGCCAACTAAAAATTACAATTAATCAAGAGAAAATAATGATTTCAGTTGCGGATAATAGTGCTGATTATCTAAAAGGTGGAACTATTAGCTTCACCGTAACTAAAAAAATCGCAATTAGTACAATTATTAGCAAAACAACTAATTTAGCCAAAGTTGAAGATTTCACAGAAGAAGAAATTAAAAGAGTAATTAACGCAGCTAATGGCAGCGGCACAATTGATTGAAGCCAACTAAAAATTACAATTAATCAAGAGAAAATAATGATTTCAGTTGCGGATAATAGTGCTGATTATCTAAAAGGTGGAACTATTAGCTTCACCGTAACTAAAAAAATCGCAATTAGTACAATTATTAGCAAAACAACTAATTTAGCCAAAGTTGAAGATTTCACAGAAGAAGAAATTAAAAGAGTAATTAACGCAGCTAATAGTAATGTTTCAATTGATTGAAGTCAACTAAAAATTACAATTAATCAAGAGAAAATAATGATTTCAGTTGCGGATAATAGTGCTGATTATTTAAAAGGTGGAACTATTAGCTTCACTGTTGTGAAGAAATTAGATATTGCTACTGTGATTTCTGAAACTAAGAAATTAGCTAAAGTTGAAGATTTCACAGAAGAAGAAATTAAAAGAGTAATTAACGCAGCTAATGGCAGCGGCACAATTGATTGAAGCCAACTAAAAATTACAATTAATCAAGAGAAAATAATGATTTCAGTTGCGGATAATAGTGCTGATTATCTAAAAGGTGGAACTATTAGCTTCACCGTAACTAAAAAAATCGCAATTAGTACAATTATTAGCAAAACAACTAATTTAGCCAAAGTTGAAGATTTCACAGAAGAAGAAATTAAAAGAGTAATTAACGCAGCTAATGGCAGCGGCACAATTGATTGAAGCCAACTAAAAATTACAATTAATCAAGAGAAAATAATGATTTCAGTTGCGGATAATAGTGCTGATTATCTAAAAGGTGAAACTATTAGCTTCACCGTAACTAAAAAATCGGCAATTGCGACAGTAATTTCTAAAACTAGTGGCTTAGCGAAAGTTGAGAATTTCACAAAAGATGAAATTAAAAGAGTAATTAACGAAGCTAATAAAGGCAAAGACATTCAATGAGAGCAATTAGAAATTACTATTACTGGAGCAAATGTCATTATTAAAGTCTTAGCTAATTCCGCTGATTATCAAAAAGGTGGCACCATTAGCTTCACTGTTGTAAAAAAATTAGATATTGCTAAACTAATCGGTAAGATGGTTTGAAATGCACAATCAACAATTACGATCGAAGAACTTGCCAAATTTATTAAAAAACAATATCCAGAAATTGATTTTAGCCAAATTGATTTAATAATTGCAAATGACAAAAGTCACGCAATAATTAGATCAAAAGTTAACAGTAAAGATTATTTTGGAGAGGCATCATTACCTATCAAAAAGAACATTAATGAAGCTATTAAAGATAAAGAAATTAATTTTGAACTAGGTAAAGTTGACAAAAAAGATATTAATAAAAAGAATTTTAAATCAATGATTTCAAGGATATTAAGAGAAGTTGATTTGATTAATCTCGATTTTGATGTTACTATTGATAAAAAAAATAATAAGGTTAATGCCGATTTTAGCCATGATGCTAAATTTTATGGAGAATTGAATTTTAACTATGAGGCTAAAAGCCAAAATAATAAATTACCAATAATATTAGCAATTACTTCTCTACTAGGTATTATCGGCATCATTATAGTGATAACACTACTAGTATTAAAGAAAAAAGGAAAAATTTTTAATAAAAATAAAAAATAAGAAAATAATACAATAAATAAAATTTCATTAAATTAATCACTTAAATAAATAATTTATAAAATCTTTTAGGCTATAAATAAAATAAGCATAAAAAACATAAATTTCATTTAATTCTAAAATATTAATAAATATAAGAGCATACTAAACTGGTATGCTTTTTTCATTAAAATAAAATTTTGACTTCTTATATAAAAAACACTAGCAAAAAATAATAAAAAATTACAGTTTTAATTTGCGAATAAGGCAAATTAATACATTGAACTTTGCAAAAGATTAATAATTAGCAAAATTTATGCAAATAAAAAAACCAATCCTATTGAGGGGGGGATATGGCTAGGTTTGGTTTTAATTATATTATTAAATGTAAATTTGTATATAAATGGATGTAGTTATATAAGTAAATAAAATAGATAAAAAATTAAAAACTAAGAAAGGAGTATATAAAATATATAAAATTATCAGAAAATAAAAACATGAAATCTAACTCAAACTATGTACAAATTAAAAAATAACTGAAATTGAAAATACAATAGAAAATAATTAATTGTTAATAAACTAGAGAATATATAAAAATATCAATGCTATAAATAAATGTTAATAATAAATAATAAGGATTTTGAAAAAAGTAGCATACACAATTTTATTGATTTTATTGAAAGTTATAATGATTATTATGATAATAGCGTGGTATTTTACTACCACATACTTAATTATATAACTCCTAGAAATAAAAAAACAAACTTTCAATAAACATTTCAAATTTATTCATAAAAAAAGAAAAAAACGATAAAAAAAACAAAAAATTGCAACATATTTATAAATGTTTGTTTAAAAAAATATCGTAATCATCATTTAAAAAATATTAATTAACTTTATAAAAAATTTTATGCCTTAGTTTTTAATAAAAAAATTATTAAAATAAAAATACTATGGCAAATGATTTGCTAATATCAAGGATTTTTTGCTTCTATTAAATTATCCTTAGCATGCTCATTTTAGCATTAATAAGATAGTTAATAATGGCAAAAATAACATTAGATAAATTCTAAAACAATATTAATTCTTATTTTTTATTATTCGCTAATAAAAATGCCAAAATAACTAACAATAAAATTTAGTTATTAAATAATAAATTTATTTTAATAGTAAGACTAAAAATTAAAAGCTGGAGATAAATTACAAAATAAAAACCAAAATAATGTAGAAAATTAGCGATGGTATGAAACTAAATTTATAAGTCAAAATTTAAATAAAAAACAAATTAATAAAATACTATTTTTAAAATATTTAATTTAATATAACAAAACTATTTATATTAATAAAATTAAAAAATTTACTTAATTTAATTTTGTAAATTTAAATTTTATTTTTTTTATAAAGTCAGTATTTTTTAATTAAATGTCTAAAAAAGGATTTGTAAGAATAAATTTTAGTTAATCAAAAATTCTAAAATATAATAAAAAGGCAAATGTTTAGTCTAATTATAGTAGATGTTATAGTAGATGTTATAGTAGCAAATGCTACTAAATTATGTAAGGCAAACATGCTATAAATTAGAAAATTAATTTTGATGGCATTACAACAATGTAGGGCATTTTAAATTTAGATCTAGTAGCGATTAACTAAATCAGTAGTTTATTAGTCAACGAATTATAATAACTTTTTATATAAACTTTATATTTATAGATTAAAGAAGCAAATGTAATATTTTTTATATATTTGCTTTTTTGTTAAGTAATAGATAAAATGAAAAAAATTGTCTGTCTATATTAAGACTGTTTTAGCTTTTAGTTTATAAATTATCCCTTGCCGCAGTTTTTTTATTTAGCATATTTAATTTAATAAATATCTGAATATATATTATAATATATATCAATTTATTTTAGCATTAATCATATTAATGCCATAAAGAAAGGAAATAGATATATTTATGAAGAAAAAAATATCAATTATTTTAGGAACTTTGAGCTTAGCGGCGATTAGCGGGATTGGTGTGATTAGTGCTGTTGCTTGATGGTCAAATAAGCTTAATAAAGTGATTCTTGATAATTATTTAGAAATTGCCAAACAAGCAACTCAGGCGAGGCATTTAACAATTGATGAAGCAATTAGGCAAATTCAAGAAATTTCAATGCCTAAAGGAGTTTCTAAAGTTTTAGTTTCTAATGTAGATAATAAAATTGAGCTAAAATTTGAAGTTTCAAGAGGCCATGCTTTAGTTGATGATATAACTCTACCATTTACACCGATTAAAAAAGTAAATATCGATGAGTTTAGCAGCAAAGTTAAAAATTTAGTTGAGTATAAATTTAAATTAATAGATAACACTAAAAAAGAAATTCATAAGCTAGTAACACCAGAAGGAGTTGCTAGTTTCGAAGTTATCACTAATAACCATGAAATTACAATTTTTTTTAAATCTAAACCAGGTTATATGGAAATTTCTAATCTAGTATTTACTTTTTTGCCAATTCAGGAAGCAAATATTACAGAGTTTGAAAATAAAGTTAAGGGAATTGTTGATCGTAAATACAGAACTGTTAATGATGCAATTAATGAGATTAAAAAAATTGGGTTGCCGACAGGAATAAAGGCCATTAAATCAACAGCTTCTAATAATAAAATTAATATAACGTTTGAGATGGATTTCGGCTATGTACAAATTGAAAATAAAACTTACGATTTTAGTTCAATTAAAGATGTTAACATTACAGAGTTTGAAAATAAAGTTAAGGGAATTGTTGATCGTAAATACAGAACTGTTAATGATGCAATTAATGAGATTAAAAAAATTGGGTTGCCGACAGGAATAAAGGCCATTAAATCAACAGCTTCTAATAATAAAATTAATATAACGTTTGAGATGGATTTCGGCTATGTACAAATTGAAAATAAAACTTACGATTTTAGTTCAATTAAAGATGTTAACATTACAGAGTTTGAAAATAAAGTTAAGGGAATTGTTGATCGTAAATACAGAACTGTTAATGATGCAATTAATGAGATTAAAAAAATTGGGTTGCCGACAGGAATAAAGGCCATTAAATCAACAGCTTCTAATAATAAAATTAATATAACGTTTGAGATGGATTTCGGCTATGTACAAATTGAAAATAAAACTTACGATTTTAGTTCAATTAAAGATGTTAACATTACAGAGTTTGAAAATAAAGTTAAGGGAATTGTTGATCGTAAATACAGAACTGTTAATGATGCAATTAATGAGATTAAAAAAATTGGGTTGCCGACAGGAATAAAGGCCATTAAATCAACAGCTTCTAATAATAAAATTAATATAACGTTTGAGATGGATTTCGGCTATGTACAAATTGAAAATAAAACTTACGATTTTAGTTCAATTAAAGATGTTAACATTACAGAGTTTGAAAATAAAGTTAAGCAAATTCTTAATCGCAAACACAAGACGATTTATCCAGCAATTACTGAAATTAAAAGGCTGATATTACCGGTTGGAATAAAATCCATTGATGTAAGAACTTCTAACTCAAAAATCAACATTACATTTAAGATGGATATAGATTATGCACAAATTGAAAATAAAACTTACGATTTTAGTCCAATTCAAGAAGTTGATTTATCAAATTTTAGAACCAATGTTACTAAACTTGCTAAAAATGAATGCTATTCTATTGAAGAATATAATAGAAAAGTTAAAGAGTTAACACTACCGGTTGGAGTAAAAGAAATAAAAGTAAACATTTCAAAAGATGAAAGAAATGTTGAATTTCATGTCATATTTCAAGATGGTTACACCGGAATAGAAAAATTTAATGTTAACCTTGAAATCGCATGATCTATTTAAGAAATGTTTACTATTAGCTATTAATAAACAAAAATTTAAGTTTATCAATTGAGATAATAAAAATTAATTGTGTAACTTGAATTTTTTATATATTTTGTACAATAAACTCTATTGAATGTTTATCAATTGAAATTGATTTTAATATTTAATTAAAAAAATAAATAATTAATGTTAGATAGTATTACAAAAAATACTAAAAAGCAACAATACTATGACTAAAATCGATATAAAATTCTTGGTATTCAATTTATTTAAAAATTTCTAATAGTTTTACCTACTTTAGGGTCAATCGCTAGTGTCATCACTTTACCGCTTGTTGCGGCGGCATGTAATAATACAAAAACAGAACCAAAACCCAACACAGATCAAGAAGCTGTTAATAAAAGCTTAGATAATATTGCTATTACCGTTGATAATAAGGATAAAACCCTTCCAAGTGCTGTTACACAAGCAAATTTAAAAGTAACTGGACAAGTGGAAGGATTTAATTACACATATACATTAACTGCTGATGATAAGACTGGAACTTTAAAAGTTCAAGTAAAATCAGAAAAAGGCGGACTAAGTGCTACAAAAGATATAATAATTTCTGAATTTAAAAAAGAAACTTCAACTCCTAACCTAGAAGAAGAAAAATTAAGAAATAAAATTGTATTTAAGCATACAGGCAAAATTAGTGGGGCAAATAATTTTGATTTAAAAAATATCAAATTAGAAAATAATGATGATTTTGCTATCGACATGATGATAAAAAAAGAATTTGGAATTAAAATCAAAGCAAATTCATCTATATTTATTCAAAGCTTCAGAAAATATGTGATTGCTAAATTGACTTTAAAAAATTCTAATAAATCATATGATTTTTATGTTAAATTTGAAATTGGAAAAACCAATTCTACGGGAGCTAAAGTTTCAGAAGAAGAATTTAACGAAACTAGAAAACAACAAAAAGAAATTAAAGAGCAAGAATTGAAAAATAAAATTGTATTTAAATATGAAGGCAAAATTAGTGAAGATAACAAGGGTTTTGATTTTAAAAACATTAAATTAGCAAATAATGATGATTTTGAAATTGTAAATAATAAGCCAATAATTAAAAATCAAATTAAATTAGAAGGTATGGATGATTTACAATTCAATAAGAAATATGCAGCTATTAAATTAGATATCAAAAAAGAAAATAGGCAAATACCATTTTATTTAAAATTTGAAACAAATGTAGAAAATCCAATTGGTTATAAAATAACAAAAGAAGAATTTGATGGAATTGTTGATAATCTTGATGTTTCTTCTTTAAAATACAAATATAAAAATGAAATAACAGAAGATTCAAATAGCTTTGATTTAGACAATATCGAGATAGTGGGTGAACAAGCAAACAATTTAAAAATTGAAGAAGAGACCATAATATCTATACATATAACAAATAAAAATTATTGATTAGCAAGAATAACATTAAAGAATAATTCTCGTCAAAAATCACAATACATTTATTTAAAAATTAAAATTCAAAAAGCTGAACAAGATATAGAAATAATTAAACCCGAGATATTTAATGGTGAATTTGCTCCATTATTAAGTTCTAAATTAATGGAAAAAATTTCAGAAATTTATAAAAACAGTAATTCAGAAAAAAACAAATATAAAAAAATGGTTAACAATACATCTAACGTTGATGAATTATTAAGGATAGCAAACAATATTGAATTAGTAGAAAAAGAATTAGGGGAACTGAAAAAAAATATTGAATTTGAATATACCGGAAAAATTGAAAATAAAAAAGATACTCTCAGTGAAGATAACATTACTGTAAAAGGTGATAAAACCGAAGGATATACAAAGAAATTAGTAGAACAGTTAATTAATGAAAAGAATAAACTAGTTATTGCTAGAATTGCCCTAGCAAAAGGTAAATTAGTAGTTAATTTTTATGTTGAATTCAATTTTAACTCAAAAAATACTAAATCTATTGGTAAAATCATCGAATCAAAAGATGTGTTTGAAAAATTAATTTCTGATAAAAATAAAAAATTATTAGAAGAATTAAAAATGCTTCAATTTAAATATGAAGGTAAAGTTAATGAAAATATTAGTCCTGAAGATTTAACTAATATTATCTCGATAAGCAACCCAGAATTTAAAGCTGAAGTTAAAAAAGTGGTACCTGCAAACCACAACCAAAATAAATTAATTATTACTAAAATTAATGTAAAAAGAAATAATGAATTATTAACTACTTTCTTCGTAGAATTTTTAATTAGTCCCTCAACTTCAAAACAAATAACTGGAAGAAAAATCGATTCAAACATAATTATAAGCAAATATTTGGATAAAAGTATTTTAGATAAACTGCTAGGTAATTAATTATAAATAAATAAGAATTTTTTGGATAAGTTAGATAAAATAATTTAAACATTCACCCGACATTGTGTAAAAAACATAATGTGGGGTTTTATAATATTTTTTTGTAATATTTCTAAATTATAGTACTTTATGTATTTGCTGATTTCGTTATTTACTATTTCGAAATCTAAGTTGTTGTATTTTATAAGATCGATGTTTTCTCGCTGCAAATTTGCGAAGAAATACTCCGATCCCCTATTTTCTAATGAACATCCTTTTGCTGACATTGATTGCTGACAATTATGCTTTTCAAGAAAGTTTTTTACATAATTATTTGCATATTCAATTCCGTGGTCAGTGTGAAAAATTTTGGGAAATATTTTGAATTTTGTTATGGCTTTTTTAATCAAATTTGTTGTGTCTTCAGCGGTTCGTTTATCGCTAAGACTTCAGGATAAAATTAGATTTGTGAAATGGTCACGAATTACATGCAGATATTTTCATTTATTTAGACATTTAATGTACCTAATATCTGTTGTTCAAACTTGCCCGAATTGGTAAACATCAAGATCTTTAATTTTATTATTTGTTCATACTCGATTGTATTTCGCTTCTTTTGGAGGATGTTGATATCTCTTGATATATGCTTTTGATTTATATTCAGAATTTTCATAACATTTACGGAATTTATATTCAGTGAAATTTAGAGAAATGTGCTTAAATTTAGCCCTAAATTGAGCATTGTTTTTTAGTTTACTCATAAAAATGTTGTATAGTTTAGTTCTTCCTTGAATATAACCTTCAGAGATTCCGATGCTATTTATTCATTCAATGATTTTAAGATCAATTGTATCTTTTTTCTCGCACAAACATAGTGATAATAAATATTAGTTCTTCTAACAGGCAAATAATTCGCAATCGATGTGATCCGAATATTACTTTTCCCTTCTAGATTTTGTTTCTTATTTCTTTCTTCTAGTTTTTTCTAAATAATTTAATTCATTTGATATTAAATAAACTATTAGCTTTTAGAAATCAATAATAATCTCAAAAAATAAAGTTATTTCTTCTTTATTTAGACCACTAAATTTGCGATTTTCGGGGCGACCCAATTTACCTTTTGAAAATTTTCCCGTTTTTGGCTTTAAATTCATAAAATTAGAATTATATAATATATCATTTTGAAATAACTTTCTTCCATATCTAACCTGCCTATAAAGGGATACCTATATCTCTAATGCTGATATTCATTACCGATAATAAACTAAATTAAAACAATTTAAAATCCGCTTTTGCAATTATTTATAATATTTTATTTTTTCATCAGGATAAAAATTGTTTTAGCATAAAAACACTCCTAATCTTGGAGTGTTAAATTATATAACCTTATTTACACAATTAATTTAATGGTGATTACAACGCACTCTATTTAAAATTAAATAATTTCTATGGAAGTAATTTTCCTTGTTCAAATTCTGATTGAGTAATTTTTATGCCTTCATATTTATTATTACTATTTTTTGAAAACTCTAAATAAATTATAAATTCCTTGCCATCATTTTTAGTAACAAGTTTCACCAAAATGCTTTTACCATCAAAAGCAAGTATTTTTTTTGATTTATTTTGATCTACTATAAATGAATTATTTGAAATATTTATCATATTTAAATTAAAGTTATTAATGTTATTTAAAATTTCTTTATATTCAAATTTAGAAGATTCTAATTCTAATTGTTTTTTTTCTATATCATCTTGAATTTTTTCTTGTTCTTTTTTTATTTTTTTATTTATTTCGTTAAACGTTTTTCATGTAATCATTTCGCTTAATACTTTTCCATTGTTACTAATTGTGAATTTAACATAAACTATAAATCTATATTTCTTATTCTTATTTTGTGTAATTATTTTAGATACAATTTCTTTATCATTAACATAAACTACAACTGCTTCTCTAAGAACGAAATCTTTGTCTGAAATTTCAACTTTGTTCAAGTTAAAATCTGATGCCTTTTTTAATGTACCAGTATATTCAAATTTTGCGGATTCTAATTTTGTTTGTAACGCGTTTTTTTCTTTTCTTTCATTTTTATCTAAACCTAACTTATCGAATATTTCTTTGGTATTTAATTTTATTCCCATTACTTTTGATGAGTTTTGATTATTAAATGCAAATTCAACATAAAAAGATTTTACAAATTTATCTTTTGTTAAAGTAATTCTAGTAAAAACTAACTTTTTATTTTTATCAACTATTTTTTCTATTACTTTTTTTACAAAAATATTTGTACCCTTGCCTGTAACAATGATATTTTTGTTTAAATCATCAATTGTGGTCTTATCGTTAAGTTCTCCTATATATTCAAAATTAGCATTTTTTAAAATTTCAGTTAATTCTTTATTTTTATTAGCAATTAATTTTTTGTATTCATCTTCAGTTGTAAATGTAGCTTTTATTCCAGCAAATTTAACATAAACTTCAAATTTTTTCTCATTTCCCTTTTTTATCTCAATTTTAGCAATAAAGAATTTTTCATTTGTAATATCAATTCCTTGTATTGAATCAACTATATTAGGTATAAATCCAGAAACTCCATTCAATATAAGTCTATCTTTATCAAATGTTCCATTTAAAACTCCTGAATAACTAAATTTTGCTATTTTTTCGAATTCTTCTTTGGTTTCTGGTGTTGGAACAGGCTCTGGTTTTGGCTCAGGTTTTGGAGTAGGAGCTGGCTCTGGATTAGGCTTTGGCGTTGGTGCTGGCTCAGGTTTAGGTTCTGGTTTTGGTGTAGGAGCAGGGTCAGGTTGTGGATTAGGTTTTGGCTCTGTTTTTGTATTATTACATGCCGCTGCAACTAGCGGTAAAGTGATGACACTAGCGATTGACCCTAGAGTGGGTAATTTTTTAATCATTAATATCAAATGAATAAATTCAATTATGTATATATTGACTTCAAAATAGAATTTTTTTAATAGTTTATAATTGACTAATCCAATTTTATAAGAAAAAATACAAAAGAACAAATTTACCAATTTAGTAAATCAAAAATTTATGAAAGAAGAAATGTGAATATTTATTCGGCAAATTGCCATGTTATTTTCAAAAAAACTTTTTAATTCTTTAAATAATGCAAAATTCAATATTAGTTATTCTATAATATATGTTTTTCCTAATTTATAACATTTGCAACATCCTGTATGTAAATAGTTGAAACGTTAAATCATATAATAAAATATACAATTAAAATCAATTATAAATAATTTTAAAATTAAAATTACGGCATTTTAATAATAGATTTATTTTATTTTATCTAAATTCAATTAAGTATGTTTTTAGTTGATATTTAAATTAAAATAAATTTAAAGAATTAAAAAAATATAAATAAATTTTAATTAAAAACTTCACACTATGTATTTACACAATGTGGAGTTAATATTTTAATTCAATAACCGTTTTTATTAAATCAATATTAGTTTTTTATTTTAATTAGAAAAAAGTATTTAGTTTGCATTATTTTTTAGAAATTTTAGCAATTACATCATTTCCTAAGTCAAAAGTAGCAACAACGGTATAGCTAGTTTTGTCGTTTTTTGATGATAATTTAACATCAACAACTCATTTATTGTTTACATTTTTAGCATTATCTAAAACAACAAATTTTCAATCCTTAGGCAATTTTACCATTGAAACTTTATTCTTTTCAAACGCATTAGCTTTTAATTCACCTGTGTATTTTAGCGAAGTTTGAGCAATTGCATTTTCTTCAGTTAATTCTGGATCTTGTGCTGCTTTTTTAGAAATTTTAGCAATTACATCATTTCCTAAGTCAAAAGTAGCAACAACGGTATAGCTAGTTTTGTCGTCTTTTGATGATAATTTAACATCAACAACTCATTTATTGTTTACATTTTTAGCATTATCTAAAACAACAAATTTTCAATCCTTAGGCAATTTTACCATTGAAACTTTATTCTTTTCAAACGCATTAGCTTTTAATTCACCTGTGTATTTTAGCGAAGTTTGAGCAATTGCATTTTCTTCAGTTAATTCTGGATCTTGTGCTGCTTTTTTAGAAATTTTAGCAATTACATCATTTCCTAAGTCAAAAGTAGCAACAACGGTATAGCTAGTTTTGTCGTCTTTTGATGATAATTTAACATCAACAACTCATTTATTGTTTACATTTTTAGCATTATCTAAAACAACAAATTTTCAATCCTTAGGCAATTTTACCATTGAAACTTTATTCTTTTCAAACGCATTAGCTTTTAATTCACCTGTGTATTTTAGCGAAGTTTGAGCAATTGCATTTTCTTCAGTTAATTCTGGATCTTGTGCTGCTTTTTTAGAAATTTTAGCAATTACATCATTTCCTAAGTCAAAAGTAGCAACAACGGTATAGCTAGTTTTGTCGTCTTTTGATGATAATTTAACATCAACAACTCATTTATTGTTTACATTTTTAGCATTATCTAAAACAACAAATTTTCAATCCTTAGGCAATTTTACCATTGAAACTTTATTCTTTTCAAACGCATTAGCTTTTAATTCACCTGTGTATTTTAGCGAAGTTTGAGCAATTGCATTTTCTTCAGTTAATTCTGGATCTTGTGCTGCTTTTTTAGAAATTTTAGCAATTACATCATTTCCTAAGTCAAAAGTAGCAACAACGGTATAGCTAGTTTTGTCGTCTTTTGATGATAATTTAACATCAACAACTCATTTATTGTTTACATTTTTAGCATTATCTAAAACAACAAATTTTCAATCCTTAGGCAATTTTACCATTGAAACTTTATTCTTTTCAAACGCATTAGCTTTTAATTCACCTGTGTATTTTAGCGAAGTTTGAGCAATTACTTCATTTTCTGTGAGAATATTTGGGGTAGGTGGTGTTTGTTCTTCTTTTAAATCATCAAAAGATTTTTTGTTAACATAATCAAATTTAACTCCTGTTGAAGAATTTCTAAATTTTACATAAACATCAAAAACTTTTTTGTTTTCTTTTTTAATTTCTACTTCAACTATAAAAAAGCTTTCACCAGAAAAATCAAATCCTTTTTTAGCTTTTTTTGGAAATGAGCTATACCCAGGAATTTCTTCGATTAATTTTACTTTTGAAATTTCAAGACCTTTAGCACTATTTAAATCTCCAGAATACATAAATTTAGCTTTAGTTTGAAATTCCTTTAATTCTTTATTTAAATCTGGTTTTGGAGTAGGTTTTGGAGTAGGAGCTGGCTCTGGTGTTGGAGCTGGAGTTTCTTTTTTTAGTCCTTCAAGTGTAAAGTCTTTTGATGCACTAAATTTACCTTTTTCTGATTTTACCTTAACAACTAATTTTCCGTCTTTATCATTTGGAGTAAGTGTAGTTGTATATGTAAATCCATCGACCTTTCCAGTAATTTTTAGATTAGACTCAGTTACCTTGCTAGGAATTAAGGTTTCTTTATTGTCTAGTTCAACTTTAATATTATTTAAGCTACTAGTAACAGCTTCCTGTTCTTTTTTTTCATCAGTACATGCCGCAGCAACTAGCGGTAAAGTGATGACACTAGCGATTGACCCTGGAGTGGGCTTGTATTTTATTCCTATAAATTTTAGAGTAAATTAACACTAAAAAAGTTAAACATAAATTTTGTAAAATTAATCGTAGATATAATTGTTATTATAATGTAAAAAAGAACAAGCGCTTCTGCGCCTGAACTTATGATTTAAAATTTTATTTTACTATTATGGTAATAAATTTTGAAATTCTGATTTTGTAATCATAGTTAATTTTTTGTCATTAATAGAAAATTTTAAGTAGGTTATAATTTGTTTTTGATTTTCTGCAATAAAAAATAATTTTATAATGATATCGTTTTTAATGCGAATCCATGCAGATTTTTCTTCGTCTATTTTAAAATTTTTTAATGAAGAATTGATTTTATTTATTTCAAATTTTCATGAAGGACCAATTATATTGTTACCATTGTAAACAAATTCAGATCCTTTTAATAACAAATTGTTATATTCTTCTTCAGAAACAAATTTACCTTTTTTACTAGTAAATTTTACATAAACATCAAATAATTTTGTATTATCTTTTTTAATTAAAATTTTTACTATGTGATATTTTATTTCGCCTGAGGCATCAATACTATTTTTTGATTCTAATACTTCCGATGTATATTCATTGGCATTTGTAAATTTTAGTGCCTTTACATC
This sequence comes from [Mycoplasma] phocae, assembly GCF_003332325.1. Lineage (NCBI taxonomy): Bacteria > Bacillati > Mycoplasmatota > Mycoplasmoidales > Metamycoplasmataceae > Metamycoplasma > [Mycoplasma] phocae. Next base: position 385,101 of record NZ_CP029295.1, read on the forward strand.
AAATACATTACTGATTGGTTTTTCATATGAAAATTCAGCTTTTTCTTTAAATTCAATTTTCAACAAATTGGTATATTCTTCTTCAGAAACAAATTTACCTTTTTTACTAGTAAATTTTACATAAACATCAAATGATTTTGTATTATCTTTTTTAATTAAGATTTTTACTATGTGATATTTTATTTCGCCTGAGGCATCAGTACTATTTTTTGATTCTAATACTTCCGATGTATATTCATTGGCATTTGTAAATTTTAGTGCCTTTACATCAAATACATTACTGATTGGTTTTTCATATAAAAATTCAGCTTTTTTCTTAAATTCATCAATATATTTTGGTTTGGGATTTGGCTTTGGATCTGGAATAGGTGCAGGTTTTGTGTCTGGTTTAGGGTCTGGAGCGGGTTTTGGTTCTGGTTTTGGAGTCGGTGTAGGCGTAGGATTTTGATCTGGTTTAGGAGCTGGTGATGGCGCAGGTTTTGTGTCTGGTTTAGGAGCTGGAGCGGGCTCTGTTTTAGTATTATTACATGCCGCTGCAACTAGCGGTAAAGTGATGACACTAGCGATTGACCCTAGAGTAGGCAAAAAACTTGGTGATTTTAATAATAACTTAATGTTAAAATACACAAATTTTAATTTTAATTAAAAAAACAAGTGTTAAGCACTTAATCTTGCTTTACTTGTTTTTGAATATTTAAATTAATTCGTCAATTTATTAATTATATAGTTTAAAAATAAATATGAATCGTTAATTAGAAAATTATTTATTTTTTTATTTAAGGCAATAAATTATCAAATTCTGATTTTGTAATCATAGTAAATTTGTTTTCAATAATAGAAAATTTTAGGTAAGTTATAAACTCCTGTTTTTCTGCAGCAAGAACTAATTTCACAAAGATTTCATTCTTAGGATTATTGTAAAATATTGTAGATTTATCTGTATCTAATTTTAAATATTTTAATAAAGGGGAATTAATTTTATTTATTTCAAATTGCGCTGGAGAATTTACTTTTCCATCGTGAATAAATTGTTGTTTATAGTTTAATAATTTATTTGGAGCAATAAATAAAAACTCTTGATCTTTAATATCTTCAACTATATCATCATATTTTTTGCTTTTTACAACATATTTGATTGTTATTTTTTTTGACAAATTATCTCGACTTGTTATTAAAATGTTAGATATAATTCATTTTTCATTATTTTCAGTTAATTCAATGTCAGAACTAGTTATTTGATTTATTTCTGTTGGCATAAAATTAGAATTTTTAATTTTAAATTCAAAAGGATTAGTTTTTTGAACTTTAAATAAATTTAATTCTTTTTTAAGGTTATTTTTTTCTTCATTTATCTTATTAATTATTAGTTTTTGCTCTTCCAATTCTTTTTGTTGTCTGCCGGCCTCGATGAATTCAGATTTATCCACTTGAAGACCTTTAGAATTAGTTTTTTCAACTTCAAATTTCACATAGAAATCAAACGATTTAGTACCTTTAGTTAGTGTTAATTTGGCAATAGCATAATTTTTAATATTTGGGAAAATTGATGATATAGCTTCGCTTTTAATGTTTACCTCACTTTTGCTATGATCAATACTAAATCCATCATTTTTTTCTAATTTGATTTTTTCTGATTTAAAATTAACTGCCTTAGCGCTAATTAAATCCTGATATGTAAATGTAATATTTTTTCTTAATTTTTCTTCTTCTGGATCGGGAATAGAAGTTTCTTTTTTAAAATCAGAAATTGTTATATCTTTTGTAGCACTTAGTCCGTCTTTTTCTGATTTTACTTGAATTTTTAGAGTTCCCTTTTTATCGTCAGGTGTTAGTGTATATGTATAAGTAAATCCTTCAACTTTTCCGGTTACTTTTAAATTTGTTTGTGTAATAGCGCTTGGAAGAATTTGAGTTTTATTATCAATGGTAATAGCAATATTATCTAAGCTTTTATTAACAGCTTCTTGATCTGTGTTAGGTTTTGGATCTGTTTTTGTATTATTACATGCTGCTGCAACTAGCGGTAAAGTGATGACACTAGCGATTGACCCTAGATAGATAATTTATTAATAAAATTTTCAAATTTGTACATTTTATATATTTTATTTTTTCAAGTATTTTAAAAGTAGTTATTAATATTTTAAGAACAAAAAATGCTAATTTTTGACCTCAAAAAAGTGGCCAAAAAAGTATTACTCTACAATTTAGCAGCGAATATTTTTTATTTTATACACAAAAAAATTCGCATAAAAATAAAATTACAAAAAATCGGTTAAAAATTGACTAAAAATAAATAAGTTTTTTAAAAGATAAAAATATAAAAAATATTTTCTAATGAAAAGCAGGAATTATTTTAATTTTTTTAAAAATGCAAAAATTGGATAAATGTGATTAAAAGAATCAAAAAAATTAGCTTTTTTATTAATAAAATAGAGACCATATTCAACAATTTTAAGTTAAATTTATTTATAAATAAGGTATTTTTATTTAAAAAAATTTATGACCAAAATAATAGACTTTCACTCATTTTAGAGTATTTGCGTTTTTTTGAGTCAAAAAAAATGGCAATTATATTAGAGTTTTAGCTGAAAAAAATGTGTTAAAGTGACATTTACTAATCTATTCAACCATATTTTCAACAATTACAAAGAAAAGCAATCAAATTTTTAAAAAAATAAGATCTAAAGCAAAAATTTAATAAAAAATAAATTAAATATCCTAATTTTTACGTTATTTTTAGCTGTTTTTTTATATTTTTTAATTGCAATATATAAATAAATATAGTAAATAGTAATTAGAATATTATTTTTTAAATTATATTTAAAATCTATATTATTCATATAATGAAATATCTATTAATTGCATTTTTTTATAACTAATTTATTAAATATGGCATTTTATTTTGACTTTTATTTTAATTTTTTTGGCAATTTATAGATAGAAATAATAAAAAAATGCTAAAAAATTGATTTTATGCTATTATATGTGTGCATTATTTTTTTAAAAGCAAATATCAAGGCATAACAAATAAATAAAATAAATGTTAAATGCTTTTAAGCAAAATTTTGTGCACAAAATAAAAAATAAATATAAAGGAGATTTTAAAAATAAAATGAAAAAATCTACAAAATTAATGATTTCACTAGGGTCAATCGCTAGTGTCATCACTTTACCGCTAGTTGCAGCGGCATGTAATAATACTAAACCAGAACCCACTCCGGCACCAAAGCCAGAGCCAAAACCTGAGCCTGCTCCAACGCCAAAGCCAGAACCTAAACCTGAGCCAGCTCCAACACCAAAGCCGGAACCCAAACCAGAGCCAAAACCTAAACCTGCTCCAACGCCAGAAACCAAAGAAGAATTCGAAAAAATAGCAAAATTTAGCTATATAGGATCTTTAAGTGACAAATTTGAGACTGAAAAAGTTAAACTAAATAACGTTTCAGGATATAAATTTGAAGTAAAAGATACAAAAAATGATACTAAACTAACTGGAGAAAAATTCTATGTATCAAAAATTCAAATTAAAAAAGAAAATAGTGCGTTAACGTTTGATGCATATGTAGAATTTATTGGATTATCTGCAAATAATGTACAAGCAAAATTTGTTGATAAGGCGATGTATGATAATTTGGTTAAAGCAGAATTGGCTACTGAATTAGCTAAGGCCGAATTTAGCTACAAGGGTACAATTGCTAAATTAGCTGATTTTAACAAAGCAAATTTACAAATTGCAAAAGTAAATGGTTTCACTTTAGATTCTAATAGCATTGTTTCAAAAAATAAAACCTCGCAACCAAACGAAGTTCTTGTAAAAATTGTAGTAAAACATGGTGATATTACTTTTGATGATATCTATGTTAAATTTGCAGTAGGACCAACAGCAAATCCTAAAGCTACAAAAATTGAAAAAACAGAATTTGATGGATTAGAAAAAGCTGAATTAGCTACCGAATTAGCTAAGGCCGAATTTAGCTACAAGGGTACAATTGCTAAATTAGCTGATTTTAACAAAGCAAATTTACAAATTACAAAAGTAAATGGTTTCACTTTAGATTCTAATAGCATTGTTTCAAAAAATAAAACCTCGCAACCAAACGAAGTTCTTGTAAAAATTGTAGTAAAACATGGTGATATTACTTTTGATGATATCTATGTTAAATTTGCAGTAGGACCAACAGCAAATCCTAAAGCTACAAAAATTGAAAAAACAGAATTTGATGGATTAGAAAAAGCTGAATTAGCTACCGAATTAGCTAAGGCCGAATTTAGCTACAAGGGTACAATTGCTAAATTAGCTGATTTTAACAAAGCAAATTTACAAATTACAAAAGTAAATGGTTTCACTTTAGATTCTAATAGCATTGTTTCAAAAAATAAAACCTCGCAACCAAACGAAGTTCTTGTAAAAATTGTAGTAAAACATGGTGATATTACTTTTGATGATATCTATGTTAAATTTGCAGTAGGACCAACAGCAAATCCTAAAGCTACAAAAATTGAAAAAACAGAATTTGATGGATTAGAAAAAGCTGAATTAGCTACCGAATTAGCTAAGGCCGAATTTAGCTACAAGGGTACAATTGCTAAATTAGCTGATTTTAACAAAGCAAATTTACAAATTACAAAAGTAAATGGTTTCACTTTAGATTCTAATAGCATTGTTTCAAAAAATAAAACCTCGCAACCAAACGAAGTTCTTGTAAAAATTGTAGTAAAACATGGTGATATTACTTTTGATGATATCTATGTTAAATTTGCAGTAGGACCAACAGCAAATCCTAAAGCTACAAAAATTGAAAAAACAGAATTTGAAAAAAATAATTAAATCTTTTTAATCTGTTAGATCACAAACAATAAATAAAACATAATATTTTAATAAACTTTTAAATAAACAAAAAAATCAGAATAAAATTTCTGATTTTTTGATTTACAAATTTAGTTAAATTTTGCCTACTCCAGGGTCAATCGCTAGTGTCATCACTTTACCGCTAGTTGCAGCGGCATGTAATAATACCAATAATGATAAAAAAGACGATGGTAATAAAAAACCAGATAGTGATAAAAAGCCTGATGGAGAAAAGACACCAGACAACAATAATAAAAATGATGATAAAAAGAATGATGACAAAAAGGAAACAGAGGAACAAAAATTAAGAAAAGAAATTACATTTAAATACATAGGAACTATTGATGACAAAAATAATTTAAATTTAGATAATATAAAATTAGATAAAAATAATAATTTTGAAATTGAAAAATCTAATTCAGAAGTAAAAATTAAAATTGAAGCAACATTATTTCCACCTACAGTTAGAAAATATTCAATTGCTAAATTAACTCTTAAAAAAGATGATAAATCATATGATTTTTATGTTAAATTTAAACTTGACGAAAAAGATCCTAATGGAACAAAAACTATAAAGAGTGAATTTGATGAAGCAAAATCATTGCCGACTCCTACACCTCAACCTAAACCCGATGTTAAAGACCCTAAAAATTTTAATGATGAAGAATTAAATAATGAAACAATCGTTAAATACAAAGGTAAATTTGAAAATAACTTTAATTTTGAATTAGACAAACACTTAGAAGTAAAAGTTCCTAAAGGTTGAACATATAAAGTAATTACTTCTAAAATTGGAAGAAAAATAAATGATAATGAGGCACATTTTACATTAATACTAAACAATGGCGAAAGAGATGTAACTATATTTAGAAAATTTTTATCAGAAAAAGGACAATTAAAAGATAAACAAAATATAAATGGCATATTAAAAATGAAATATATTGGTGATTTTAAGGAAAACTCATTTAATGAATCAGAAATATTATTTACAAAACCATCTGGCTGAAATTATAAAATAAAGGAAAAGAAATTCGAAAAAAATAAAGTTACTTTTAAATTTTTATTTCAAAATCAACAAGATAAAAGAGAGATATCAATAGTTAAAATATTCGAATTAAAAGAATTAGTTCGTAATAATAATCAATTAAAATTTAAAAATCCAAAGGCTATTGAAATAAACAAAAAACTTGTTGTTGAATATAATGGGTCTATTTATAAAAATAAATATGATGAGTCAAAATTAAAAATTTCATTAAACGACAATGATTGAAAGGCAAAATTATTTAGAGTTGATTTTTCAGATAATAATAAAGTTACATTTTTAATAAATTTAATTCCTAACGATGTAAAAGAAAATGGGCCAAGTGTTATTGTTTATAGAACTTTTGAAGTAATAATTTCTTCTAGTATTTAAGTTATATAATTAAATAAAATCAAATTACTAAAAATTATAGTCTATATCAATAATTTAGACACTTACTCCATATTGTGTAAAAACATGGTGTGGAGTTTTATAATTTAAATTTGTTTTTTACTATTTCTAAAATTATATATTTGCTGATTGACATTTATTATCTTAAAATTTGAAATTTTGGAAATTCATATGATCAATATTTTATTACTAAAGATTTAAAAAAAATACTCTAATCCACTATTTTCTAATCAATAATCCCTAGTTTACATAAATGATTTTAAAGAATTAATAAGAATCTCAAAAATAAAGCTAATTCACTATTTATTTAAATCATTAAATTTTTGATTTTTAAGAAAATCTATTTACTTTTTAATAATTTCCGTATTTTTGATTTTAAATCCACAAATATTGGAATTATATATAAATAATGATTTTGCAATGGTTTTTTTCGCATCTAACCGATTATTATATACCTATATTTCTCATAGCAATATTAATTATCAATAATGAACTAAATTGAAGTTCTTTCAAGTCTATTTTTTGTGATTAGTTTTCAGGGTTTTAGTTTTCCATCAATTGAAAATTGTTTTAACATAAAAAGCACTCCTTATATTGGAGTGTCTAAATTATGTAACATAACTTAAAATTTTATCTTTGTTTTATTTTAGTTTTTTGTAAATTATGATAATTTATTAGTTATTTTTGCTTTTTCTTTAATGATTTGAGCTTCAACTTTTTCTTTTAAATTGTAAATATCTTTATACGATATTGCTTTATTAAGTTCTTCTGTAAATTTTTTTACTAAATCTATAGTCTCTATTTCATTAATAAGATTTTTAACCATTAAAATTGCATTTCTTAGTTTTTGATTTTCTAATTCCTTTTGTTGTTTTTTGGCTTCAATAAATTCAGATTTATCCACTTGAAGACCTTTAGAATTAGTTTTTTCAACTTCAAATTTGACATAGAAATCAAACGATTTAGTACCTTTAGTTAGTGTTAATTTGGCAATAGCATAATTTTTAATATTTGGGAAAATTGATGATATAGCTTCGCTTTTAATGTTTACCTCACTTTTGCTATGATCAATACTAAATCCATCATTTTTTTCTAATTTGATTTGTTTGGAATCGTAGTTACTTGCCTTTGCATCAATTGAATTTTGGTATGTAAAAATAATTGTATTTCTTAGTTTTTGTTCTTCTAATTCTTTTTGTTGTCTTCCGGCCTCGATGAATTCAGATTTATCCACTTGAAGACCTTTAGAATTAGTTTTTTCAACTTCAAATTTGACATAGAAATCAAACGATTTGGTACCTTTAGTTAGTGTTAATTTGGCAATAGCATAATTTTTAATATTTGGGAAAATTGATGATATAGCTTCGCTTTTAATGTTTACCTCACTTTTGCTATGATCAATACTAAATCCATCATTTTTTTCTAATTTGATTTTTTCTGATTTAAAATTAACTGCCTTAGCACTAATTAAGTCTTGATATGTAAATATAATATTTTTTCTTAATTTATCTTCCTCTAAACTTGGATCAGGTTTGGGTTGCGGTTCTGGATTAGGTTTTGGTGTAGGATCAGGAGCAGGTTTTGGTGTAGGAGTTGGGTCAGGTTGGGGATTAGGTTTTGGATCTGTTTTTGTATTATTACATGCTGCTGCAACTAGCGGTAAAGTGATGACACTAGCGATTGACCCTGGAGTATGCAAAATTTTGGTCTTTTAGAATTTAATTTTAACAAGATTAATTGTTAATTATAAATAGTTTTAATTTAGCAAAAAGCTTCAAATAAAATCAAAATTTACAATAAATTTCTTAGAAATTTCACCCTAGAAATGTGAAATTAACGAATATTTTTAAAAAAATATAAAAATAAATAGTATTGTGATATTGTTTTCAAAAATAAATATTTAATTTAAAACATAACAATAAAAATATTTAATATTCAAATATTTGACTAAAAAAACAAATGTACAAAATTCATTTATTATTGTATTATTTAGTAGTCTATGTTTATATATTAAATATCTTTTAATTGAAAGGAATATATGATGAAGAGAATTATTAAAATTGGATTTCTAGCGTTAACTTCGTTAATTCCAATATCAGTAGTTGCCGCATCTTGTACTGTGAATACAAATAGTTTAAATCTAAAAAAATCAGTTGATAGCAATGGATTTCTTAGTGAAAATATTAATATTTTAGCATTAGGAGATTCAATTACTGCTGGGTTTAATAGTGAATATAGTTTTGAACTTCCCGGAAGCTTCAAAAATTCTGAAAATGCAAAAGTTGAAGGGCTATCATATCCTAGCTTTTTTGTTGAACTTCTTCAAAAAATAAAACCTAATTTTGTAAATAAATATGAAAATATTGCTCTCTCAGGAACTAAAATTGTTGATTGACTATATCTTCTAAATACTCCAAATTTTGAATATGATATTAATGCTAAAGGATCAGTTTTTAAATTTCTAAGCAAATTAGATATAGATGCTAATAATCCATTTAGAAATCGAATAAAAGAACATTTTGGTGATTTTAGTAAAAATAGTTTAGTCAAGGTCGGTAAACAAGTGGCAGATGCTAATTTTATTAGTTTATCACTTGGAGCAAATGACCTTTTTCAGAGTTTAGATTTTGATTTAATACAAAAAATTTTCCAAAATCCAAGTGAAGAGAATGTTAATTCATTTAAAAAATCCTTAGAGGAAACATATCAAAATATTGCTAAAAATTTTGATATGCTACTAAAGAGAATTAAATCACTAAATTCTGAAGCCAAAATTGCCGTTGTTGGTTATCCATTTATTCTTTTAAGAGCTAAACCCTTAGTTGATGAATTATTTCGGGGAACTAATATTCCATTTAAAGTTTTTGAAAAGTTAAATCAAATCAACAAACAAGTAGCACAAGCTAATAATGTTGCATATGTTGAAACTTATGATGAAAAAACTTGACTAGTTAATTCCAAAACCTTAGCCCATTCAATTTTCGATATTCATCCAACTGAAGAAGGCTATAAAAAAATGGCAATTGAATTATTTAGAAAATTAGCATTTAATTATAGTAATCCAAGCGAAATTAATGCGGGGCAAGATCAAAAATATATCGAAAAAGACCAAGATAGCATTCATAAAATTTTTGAAACTAATCAAAGTAATGAAAAACTTCAAGAAATTTTAGATAAATTTGTCAATGAAAAAACCAACTACCAAACAAAAATTAATCGCCAGAAGGATAAATTCCTTTCAATACAGAGCAATATTGTCAAAGGTTGAATTTCATCGAATAAATTAGCAATTAAACCAATTTTAGAAAAAATCTTTGCTAATGACGAAGATCTTAAGAGAATTTTTAGTCGTGAGCAATTTATTAATAAAATAATTTCTACTATAGAAAAAGATAAATTAATTGATGATATAGTCATTGAAATGCATAAATATTTTGATGAAAATGATCTTTTAATTAATAGAGAAAACTTATTAAAATTTCTATTCACTCAAAAAATTCTATTTAGAGCATTTAAAACAATTATTAAAATTGATTTTAGTGAAGAAGAAAAAAAGGCCATCGCTAAAGGATTCTCAAAACTTTTAGATAAAATTGATCTAATTGACCCAAAATTATCAGGCATTAAAAATAACACGGATATTAAATTATTCATTGAAAATATCATTTTAAATGTTTTAAATAATAAAAATCAATACCTTGAAACAAAAAATCTAGAAGATATACTAAGCGTATATTTCAAAAATAATTCCAATCAAGATTTTAAACCTTTAATTAAAGCAATTGTTTCAAATGATTTTGTTTTTGAAAAGTTATTTGCAAAATTAAAAGAATTAGTACCACAATTATCACAAAATAAAAATCTAATAAAAAGCATTTTTCAAAATATAACTGAATTTAGTATTTATAATAAGGTGAAAAATTATTTTATCCAAAAAATAATAAACAAAGAAATTAATTTAAGTGATTTAAGTAATAACAACTTTAACGATCTTAATATTGGAATAGGTGATTTTTTAGGTATTTATACTGATTTTCAAAAATTACCAAATAACAGTGAACTAAAAAAAGAATTAAATGATCTTATCAGTTCCATCACTGAAAATTTATTTGGTAAATAATCTTTGAATATAATAGGCATTGAATATGTCTATTTTTATTTACAATAAATTTTTGATAAAAAAAGTATGAAAAAAAACTTGCTAAATTACAATTAACAAGTTTCCAAATTAATAAATAGTGTTAGTTATCGACTTTACCTTTTTTAATAAATTCAAAAAGTTTTTGTCTTCACAAAATCCCATCTTTATTATTTTCATTGTTATAATAAACTATTTTAACAAGATCTTTTGCCGAAATATTTGCTTCATATTCGCCAATATGCGAATATATATCTCCAAAAATCTCTTTTAGGATATTTTCACTATTTTTATCATTTAGTGCGTTAAATACTAAGGTAGAAACGGTTGGAAGTAGTGAATAACGGGAATTATAAAAAATTGTGTTTTTAATGAATGAAGAAGCATTTTTAAAATATCCTTCGTATGCTGAATATAGAATAATAGCACTCAAACGATATAAAAACTTCTTGTTTTCTTCAACATTTTCATTATTGGCAATTTTTTCCAAAACTGGCTTAGAGAATAGTTTTAATTTTGAAATAAGTGATAAATTAGAAAGTGTTGAAATACCAATTGTTAATGATGAATTTACATTAAATTTTTCTAAGTTATTTAAAGTATAGAATAGCGGAGTTTTAGTTATAGTTAAATCTTGAATTTTTTCTAATGGTGATTTTTCGACAATCAAATTTAAGAAATCAACAACATGCTCAGATTTAATTTTATTATTTTCAAAGATATCTAGCAGACTAGAAACTTGCGAAAGATCTTTAACTATAAAAGAAAGATCAATACTATTTGCAAGTTCATCTAAAGAACCTAATTTAATTGTTCCTGCTTTTAATTGACTCAAAATACTATCTAAAACCTTATTAAATAATGGTGTTTGTTCAATATTTTCCATGACACTTTTAACTAAATTTTTAATTTTGTAGTCATCTTTTTCATCATAGTTTTCTAGTTGAAGAGTTTTTTGAATTCCAAAGGCAACGGCATTTAATAACTTATCATTCTCTGAAACATTTTTCATTAAGCTACTGATTATCTTTTTCACTATGCCACTATTTTCCTCAATTCGTAAATATGCTTTTATTAGTGCTTCTATTCCGGAAGTGATTTTTTGATTTGCGACTGCTTGAAGCTCTTTTTCATACTCATCACTATGGTCAATAAAATCATCTATTATCGAATTTTTAAAAGCTAAAAAGTTTGCATCACTAAAAATGCTATATTTAGATAAAAAAGTATTAACAATAATACTAATTGTATTTTTTAAATCATCTTTAAGTGAGTTATTTTTTGCTAATTTAGCAAGATCTTTAACCAAATCAAGTAAATCCATACTATTAATATCTAAGTCATTAAAAATATCTAAATTTAGCGTTAAATTTTTTAAATTTAATTGGTCTAAACTTGGTTTATTTATATTTAATTTATCTAAATTTAATCAATTAAAATTAATTTGTTTATTAGTGAATTTTTTAATTATAAATTTTTCGATCTTATCAAAGATTTTGAAATCAATTGACGTTTGAAAAATAGTTTTTATAAAATTTTTACTTTTTGCAATTTTTGGAACAATCTTCGTTAATTGTTCAAATAATTTTTCAAAAACAAAATCATTCGAAACAAAGCTTTTGATAATTGATTTAAAGCTTATGTTAGGATTATTTTTAAAATAAATACTTATCACATCCAAGAAACTATCTGCTTTTAGATACTCATCTTTATTGCTAAGAACTTGAAAAACTGTTTTTTCGACAAAATTTGAAATTTCTTTATTTTCTTTAATTGAAGTTAAGGCAGGGTCAATTAAATCAATTTTGTTTGCTAAATTAGCAACAATTTTTGCAAGCGCAATTTTTTCATTATCCGTAAAATTTGTATTTATAAATTCTTTAAATCCATCTAAGAAAATTTTTGGATTAACTAAAAATTTAACAAATTTATTTATCAAATTTTCTTTATTAACAGGTAAATTAGTTTCATCAAAATATTTTTGAATTTCTAAATCGATTTTGTCAACTAAATTAGCTCTTGTTATCGCTGAAATTATTTTTTCTTTAAATTCATTGCTTTCAAGAAGTTGACTAACTGTTTCATCTTTGCCAAAGATTTTTTCTAAAACTGATCCTACAAGGGCATCGCCTGAAAGAATTACGTTTTTAATAAAATGTTTTTCTACTGAGAAAAGTGAACTTTTTTGACTATTAATTTCTTTTTGATAAATTGTTTTTTCGCTTGCAAACTTATTTAATATTTCTTGAAGTTTTTCATTATCTTGGCTGGTTTCGAAAAGTTTGCGAATACTATCATAATCTTTTTCTAAATATTTTTGATTTTGTTCATTATTAATTTCACTTGGATCATTGTAATTAAATGCTAATTTTCTAAATAGCTCAATTGCCATTTTTTTATAGCCTTCTTCAGTTGGATGAATATCAAAAATTGAATTAGCTAAAGTTTTAGCATTAGGTAGTCAAGTTTTTTCATCGTAAGTTTCCACATAGACAACTTTGTTAGCTTTTGCAACCTGTTTATTTACACTGTTAAGTTTATCAAATATTTTAAGGGCAACATCAGAACCATTCAATAGTTCATCAACTATTGGTCTAGCTCTAAGAAAGATAAAAGGATAACCAACAACGACAATTTTGACATCATTATTTAATTGTTTAATTCTTTTTAGGAGTAAATCAAGATTATTGGCGTTATCTTGATATATTTGAGTTATAGAATTTTTAAACAATTCAATATTCTCTTCACTCGGATTTTGAAAAACCTTCTTCAATAAATCAATATTTAAATTTTGAAAAAGATCGTTTGCTCCTAGAGATAATGTAATGAAATTGGCTGCTTTTATTTTATTTTGAAGCTTTAAAAGGTTTGGTTTGCTAAAATCATCAAATTGTTCTTTTATACGGTGTCTAAATGGATTATTAGGTTCACCATCTAATCCCAATAAAAACTTAAATGGGGCTTTATCTATTCCGTCACCATATTCAAAATTAGGTGCATCTAGTAAATAAAGTCAGTCAACTATTTTCGAACCTGATAGAGCAAAATTATCATAACTTTTCACGAAATTTGATTTTACTCTTTGCAATAAATCAACAAGAAAACTTGGATATGATAAACCCCTAACTCTAGTATCTTTGCTACTGTCAAAATTACCTGCAAGTTCGAATGTATATTCGCTATTAAATCCAGCAGTAATTGAATCTCCTAATGCCAAAACATTAAGATTTTCTTCTAAAAATTGACTAGGTTTTGTATCATCTTTTTTAGAATCTGAGTTATCTTTTTTATCATCTTTTTTTATTTCATCTTCTTTTTTCGGCTCTTTTTTTGTATCTTTTTTTTGCGTTGTACAAGATGATGAAATTATCGGTATCGAAGCTAGCGATGTTAATGCCAATATCCAAATTTTAGTATTTCTTTTCATGAAATTTTATCCTTCCATTTTTTAGTTAAAAAATTGTATATCCCTTGCAATTTTAGTAAATAAAATTTCACTTTAGATATGCAACCATTCTATTTAAGAATATAAGTAAATTATTAGATTTTATTAATTATTATCCTTACATTCAAAATTATTACATTATTATTTAGTTTTTTGTACTTTTTTTGAAAATAATTGGCAATTATAAATTTTGAGTGCTAATTTCATCTATAAAATTTGAACTATTTGGTGAACTACATTTTTTCTTTTTTTAAATTAAATGGTCTTTATTTATTTTACATAATTTTGCATACTCCAGGGTCAATAGCTAGTGTCATCACTTTACCGCTTGTTGCAGCGGCATGTAATAATACAAAAACAGAACCAAAACCTACTCCACAACCTGAGCCAGCTCCTACTCCAAAACCTAATCCAGATGAAAAACCTGCACCAGCTCCTACACCAAAGCCTAATCCAGAACCTCAACCAAAACCAGCTCCACAACCTGAGCCAGCTCCAACACCAAAAGATATAAAAGAATTTAAAGAAAAGGCTGAATTTTTATATACAGAAAATTTAAGAAATAAATTTGACAGTAAAAAACTTAACTTAAATAAAGCGCCAGGATTTAATTATGTTGTGGAAAAAGCATTAAAGGGAACTTTCTCTTCTAATGGTGACCAATACTATATTGTTAAATTAAACATTAAAAAAGAGGGTTTAAAAAATTTTGATGTTTATGTAAGATTTAATAGTGAAAAAGGTGAAATTGTTTCTAAGGATGCATATGAAAATTTACTAAAAAATAATTTAAAAAATGAATTAGACAAAATAACTTTCAAATATCCTAATAAACTTAAAGAACGTGTTGAATTTAGAGATTTTGATATTAAAAAAATTAATTTATCAAATGTTGAAAATTTAGAATTGGATTTGAAAAAATCAAAATCAGTAATTATGCCTTACAAAGAAATAATTACTAAACTAGTATTTAGTTATAACAAACTAGAATTTGGCGAAATTTATGTAAAATTTGTATCTAGCGACAAAGAACAATTTGGTACAAAGGCTAAAAAAACTGATTTTTATAAAGTTAAATTAGATGCTTTGGCATTTTCATATTCAGGTAAAATTGATAAACTTAATGATTTTGATAAAAATAAAATTAATTTACTTCTTGGTAAGGATTTCGAACTAGATTTAGATAATTCAGAATCAATTATAGATAATAATAAGAAAGAAATAATTGCAAAATTAGCTATTAATTTTAATAAAGAAAAAATTGCTGATATATATGTTAAATTTTCACAAAATAAAAATAATGTTCAATTCGGAAAAAGATCAACAAAAAAAAGATTTTGATAAATTATTTGAAGAATTAAAAGAAAAATTGAGAGAGGCTAATTTTGTTTATAATAATGGAACTAAAATTAACTCTTTTAAAGATTTTAGAATAGATAAAATTAATTCTTTATCAATAAAAAACTTCAAAGTAATTAACGATAAGTCTATATCAATTCGTATTAATGATGAAGATGTAATTGTAAAATTATTTTTTACAGAAGAAAATAAAAATGAATTTATAACATATTTAAGATTTTCAATTAAAGAAAATAAATTTACTATAATTTCAGAATCAGAATTTGAAAATTTATTACCTTAACATTAAAATTAAATTTTAAATTATAAGTTCAAGTGCGAAGGCGCTTGATCTTTTTATTTTATAAAAATAGGTATTTTTTAAATAAATTTATAGTTTAGGACAATAAATTTTTAGGGTTAATTTATTCTAAAAGTTGCAACAAAAAAACCAATATTTTTACCCACTCCAGGGTCAATCGCTAGTGTCATCACTTTACCGCTAGTTGCAGCGGCATGTAATAATACCAAACCAGAACCAAAACCTAACACAGATCAAGAGGCTGTTAATAAAAGTTTAGATAATATTGCTATTACCGTTGATAATAAGGATAAAACTCTTCCAAGTGCTGTTACACAAGCAAATTTAAAAGTAACTGGACAAGTGGAAGGATTTAATTACACATATACATTAACTGCTGATGATAAAGCAGGAACTTTAGTAGTTGAAGTTAAATCTACTAAAGACAATTTAAGTGCTACAAAAAAAATAACAATTTCCGAATTTAAAAAAGATACTAAAACTGATGATAAAAGTAAAGATAGCAAAAAACAAGAAGTTATAAATAGTTTAGCCGAAATTAGCATTTCACCAAGTGGTAAATTCTTACCTTCAAGAGTTGCTGAAACAGGACAAGTTGAAATCCTAGGAACTAAAGAAGGTTTTAATTACTCAATTAAGATGTTTAAAAATATTAATGATGATGCAGGAACATTGACTGGCGTTGTTCTATCTGAAAAAGATGGTGTTGAGGCAGAAAAAGAAATTAATATCACTGGATTATTAACCTCTGAAGAAAATAAAAAAATTATTGAAAAAGATGAAAAAAATAGCATCGAAAAAGATTTGGATTTATATAACAATCACTATGAAGATATTCCATTTAGATTTCAATTAAAGAAAAATATTAATGTAAAAACAGTAGCGGATATTAAAAAAGAAAATGTTGAATTAGTAAAAAGCTCATATTTATTGAGTAAATGAAATATAGAAATATTAGATGTTAAACCAACAAAAAATAGTGCTAATAATACCGTATTAATAAGTTACTCTATTAAAAGTAGAAAATACACTGATATAAGTATAAATATTAAAGATCAAGAATTTTTATTTATTGCTCCAAATAAATTATTAAATTTTGTTTATAATGGTAATAGTAGAATTGATTCTAAGTGAGAGTTTAAAATAAGTGATATTAAACCTTCATTAAAAAATTTTAAAATAGACCAAATTAAATCTGGATGAATTAACATCAATAATGAAGAAATCTTCGTAAAATTAGTTTTTACTGCGGAAGATCCAAAAGAATTTATGGCATACTTAAAATTTTCTATTAATGAAAACAAATTTACCATAATTTCTCAATCAGAATTTGACAATTTAATATCTTTGCCTCAGTAATAAAGCGAATAATTCTTTAATTTTGACATATTTATTTATTCGAAATATGATTAATGGCTAAATAAATTAGCTATATTGATTTAAATATTTAAATACTGTAAGTTCAAGTGCAAAAGCACTTGTATTTTTTGTTTGAATATCGATTTAATATTAAGATCTTTTAATTAATTTATTCTAAAAGTTACAATAAAAAAACAATATTTTTGCCCACTCCAGGGTCAATCGCTAGTGTCATCACTTTACCGCTTGTCGCAGCGGCATGTAATAATACAAAACCAGAACCAAAACCTAACACAGATCAAGAAGCTGTTAATAAAAGCTTAGATAATATTAAAGTAGAAGTAGCTGATAAAAATAAACTTCCAAAAGAAGTTAAAAAGACCGATATAACTATTAGTGACCAAGTGTCAGGCTTTACCTACTCAGTTGAAAGTTTAAGCCCAAATGATAAAACCGGAGAGCTTACTGTCAAGGTTAAATCTACTAAAGGTAGTTTAGGTGCTACAAAAGATTTTAAAATTGATAACTTTAAAAAAGAAACTAAAAATGACGATAAAAAAAATGATTTAGATAAGAATAAATTAGATCTTAAAAAGGAATTAAAAGAATTTAAGGATAATGCAAAATTTAATTATAGTATGAATGTAATTAATCCTTTTAATGCTTTCGCTCTAAAATTAACATATAAACCTGGTTATATCCATGAAGTAATAGATGCAAAAAGTAAAACTAATGTAGCCGGAGAAATTCAATATCATATTGTTAAAATATCAATTAAAAAGGAAACTACAAAATTATTTGATGTTTATATAAAATTAAATGCTAATGGCAGCACATTTGTTGACGAAAAAGAATTTATTAGAATAACAGAAGAAAAAAAAGCAAATGAATTAAAGACCAAAACTATTATTGCCACAAAAGATTTTAAATCAAAAGCTGAATATAAATATAATGGTAAACTTGATGATACCGATGCTAATTTGTTCAAACAAACAAATGTAATATTGACAAAAAACGATGGTTATAAATCAACATTTGAAGTATCTAAAGTTGACTTAATAGGCAAAGCAGTAATTGCCAAATTTAATATAGTAAGTATTACTGATGTCAATGTTAAATTTAGTGTATATGTAAAATTTAATTACACAACTTCAGCTAATAAAGCTGAATTTGTAGAAAAGAATTTTTTCGAACAATTACCAACAAAAGAAGAACAAGATAAATTTAAAAATGCCGAATTTACTTATAATGGAAATTTAAATGAATTTAATTTAAATATGATAGATATTTCAAATAAATCATTTAAAATAAACCGAATAGAGAAAATAGACGATCCTTCTCAACAAATTCTTTTGGTAAAAATTTTTGCCACAAAAGACGATAAAGAATTTATAACTTATTTAAAATTCCTAAAAAACAGTAATAATAAAAATACGGGTCTTAAAATTTCGCAATTGGAATTTGAACAATTAGTAGAAAAATTATTACCATAAAAATTATTTAATTTAAATAAAATTCAAGAACATTGAAATTAACTAGAATTAAATCGTGCTCTTTAAATTTTTTAAATATAAAAATTATCCATTAATATAAACATAAATTAAAAAAATTAAGTTATATACCTTTTTTAAAAATAGTTATTCCTTAATTAATAAAGACAAAAAAATTCTTAGTTTCCATCTTTGATTTAAAGATTCAATTTTGTAAATAATATAAGCGAATGACTATAGATAAAAAAATAGAGAATTAGAATGAATTTAAAAACTTTATTATAAATTTTATATGCTAAAAAGCAAGCACATAGGACTTGCTTTTTATTTAATAATTTTAATATTTTTATTCATTTTTATCTTTTTGCTAGTAGTTTAGATAAATTTTCTTTACTTATATATTTATTTGCAATTTTATTTGAATCAATTTTTCTTCCCGCTGTTTTTGAATCATTAAGGTTAAAATTAAATTCAACAAAGAAGATAGCAGCCGATTTATTATCTTTTGTTGTCAATCTAATTCTAGTAATAATTATTTTTTTTGTATTTTTTTCATAAGAAGCAAATACAAATTTTTCCACATTAACCTTGAAGGCATTAGAACTATCTCCATTTATAGTAATATTTTTTTTCAAATCTTCGAGAGTAATCTTATTATCTATTTTTCCTTTATATTCAAATGTAATTTTATCCAACTCCATTTTTTCATTTGTTATAGTAGCATTTATAACATCTGATGAATTAATAAAAATACCAGCAACATCTGTTCCTTCTTTAAATTCTACAAGAAATAAATAATTATTTGAGTTTTTGGAAGCGCTTATTTGAACTATAATTTTATTATTTTTTTTATCTTTTATAACTCTTTCTTTTACATTAATTTTTAAATCCTTTATACCATCATCTAATTTTATTTTCGCAATGTTAAATGTATCAATTGTTACTTTGCCTTCATATTTAATTTTATCTTTTAATTCTATCTTAATGGCTAGTTTATCATATTCTTCTTTTGTTGTAAAATCAGCTTTTTTATTCATCATATTGTAGGTGAATTTTACATAAACATCAAATGTTACATTTTGCTCATCACTTTTGAAAATTTTAAATTTAGCAAGTACTGAATCTCCCAATTTAGTCTTAGAACTAACAAATGTCGAAGTATAACCATCGGCTTTGAAAGCAACATTTGTACTTTTAAAAATATAAGGGGCACTATCTGTTATTTGTCCATTGTATTTATACTCTGCTTTTGTTTTGAAATCAGCAACTGCTTCGGTAATTTTTTTGGATAATTCTTGGTCAATTAATTCTTGCAATGCTTCTTTATTGACGAATTCAATTTTATCCGCAGAAAATTTTACGTATACATCATATTGTTTTTTATTTTCTTTTTGAATTTCTAATTTTGAAACATAAAATTTCTCGCCTGTAAGTCTTAATCCACTTCTAAAATCTAATACTTTAAATGTATAACCATCAGCGTCTTTTAATTCTATTTTTGACTTGTCAAAATTAGTATTTAAATTTCCTGAATAAGTAAATTTGGCTTTTGCTTTAAATTCTGCTTCTGTTAGTACCTTTGGAGCAGGAGGAGTAGGCATATCATCCTTATCCTTTTTATCATCTTCTTTTGTTTCTTTTTTAAATCCTTCAATCTTAATATCTTTTGTAGCACTTAGATTGTTCTTAGTAGATTTAACCTTGACAGTAAGCTCTCCGGTTTTATCATTTGGGCTTAAACTTTCAACTGAGTAGGTAAAGCCTGACACTTGGTCACTAATAGTTATATCGGTCTTTTTAACTTCTTTTGGAAGTTTATTTTTATTAGCTACTTCTATCTTAATATTATTTAAACTATCAGTAACTGCTTTTTGATCTAAGTTAGGATCAGGCGCTGGAGCGGGCTCTGTTTTTGTATTATTACATGCCGCTGCAACTAGCGGTAAAGTGATAACGCTAGCGATTGACCCTGGAGTTATTATTCAGTGCTAATCACACCAACAATTATTCATTGAATACTTTTAATTTTAAAATTGCTGTAATACTAGATTACTAAAAATTTAAATAAAATAAAATGCTTTACCGTGAATAAACCTAATTAATTTAATTTTTATAAAGAGAATAGTTATTATTTTTTTCTTCATTTACTGCTATTTGATACATTAAATTAAAACATATTTATTTAACTAAATAGCTCAGATCACTAATTTATTTATAAATTAATATAAAAATTTTTATAAATTTATTAATTTTGTATTTAGAAAATATTATTTGCATTTGTTATTCTTTTCTGATTTTGTTTGTTATATAGACATTTAGAAGATGATGTGTGTAAATAGTTTTATATGAATATAAATCAATTAGTTTTTTAAGCTAATAAATTTATAGTAATATTTAATTTTTTTATAAGTTATTTAGCTTTTTACTTAAAAGTGTTAAATGAACAATTTTTAATTAAAAAGCACAATTTTATAATAATTTGATAAAAATTTGCGGATATTTAAGGCTTGAAAATTTATAAATTAAAAGAAAATAAGATTATCATCTATAATTTTGACTATAGAATATACAAATTTATAATAAATAAATATTAGTAATTTCACTAGGATCAATAAGCACAATAATAGCTATGCCTTTAATAGCGGCGGCATGTAATAGTAATAATAGCAGTCCAAAACCACAACCAAAACCTAACACAGATCAAGAAGCTGTTAATAAAAGCTTGGATAATATTAAAGTAAAAGTAATTAATAAAGACAAACTTCCCGCCGAAGTTAAAAATGATGATGTAGTTATAAGTGGCAAGTTGCCGGCTTTACCTACACAGTTGAAAGTCTAAGCTCTAATAACCAAAGCAGTGAATTGACTGTGAAAATTAAATCAGAAAAAAGTGGATTAATTGTTAGCAAAGATATAACAATTTTTGGATTCAAAAATCAAAGCGCTCCTTATCCTAATCCAGAATCAAATCCTACTCCTCCAAAACCAGATCCAGGACCACAACCTAGACCTGCACCAAAGGCAGTTCCTCCAACACCAGGCCCACAACCCCAACCTGAGCCTATACCTCCAACACAAAATCCACAACCGCAACCAATGCCAGAACCGGAACCTATGCCGGAAATAGATTATGAAAAATTAAAAACTGAGTTTGATGAAAAAGTAACATATAAAGGAACAATTAGTAATAATAATTATGATCCTAGAAACTTAGTTTTTGACCCTAAAATTGAACAAAAATATGAAATTTCAATTGAACAAAAAATAACAGGCGAAAATGTAATATTTATTGAATTTAGATTTAATCCTAAAACTAATGGTTCTACTCCTATTACACTTTATTTTGAATTTGAATTAAATAAAGAAAATCCAAAGGGTAAACTTTTAGATAAAGATAGAACCGAATCATTAAAAAAACAAATTATGTACATGACAGAATTTAAAGATAAAATTACATATAATGGAATAATTAATAAACAAAATTCTTATGATCCTAGCAAATTAGAATATGATTCAACAATTACTAAAAGTTATGAATTCAAAATCCTGGGAAACACTGGAAACAAAAAGCCAAATTCAATAATTGTTGAGTTGGTAGTTAAATCTTTAGAAACAAAAATGGAATTAATTACTTTCTATTTAGAATTTAAGGAAAATGAAACCAACCCCATTGCAACATTTTCAAATAAAGCAACATTTGATAGATTTAAAAAATAATAAACAATAGTTTAAGTAAAAATAAATACTCAAGAATATAAATAATTATGTCTTAAGTTTTTATTTTATGCTTTTAATAGATTAATATAAAAAAGAAATTATTGATAGTAATATATAAATATCGGAATTTAAAATTATTTATAAATATATGTAAAATAGCTTAATTAAGAAATAAATAGCACATATAGTTTTTTTATATCTTTGTAATTTATTTAATAAATTATTTTTAAAATAATAAAATTTTGTTTTTCAAAATTAATTAAAATAAGAGACTCAAGATGCCCATGGTAGTGGCCCGGGGCTGGGTCTGGACTTAAATTATGGTATAATTTATTCAAATAAAAATTAAAATTAATAAGAAAGTAGTGAGAAAAATGAAAAAAAATCACCTTAAATGGTTAATAATCTTACCGACAACAATAGCAACTATTCCGCTTGTTGCTGCGGCATGTAATAATAGCAAACCGGAGCCCGCTCCGGCACCAGATCCTAACCTAGATCAAAAAGCAGTTACTGATAGTTTAAATAATATTAAAGTTGAAGTAGCTGATAAAAATAAACTTCCTAGCAAAGTTGAAAAAACTAACATAACTATAAGCGAACAGGTTCAGGGATTTACTTACACAGTTGAATCTTTAACTTCAGATGATAAAACCGGAGAGCTTACTGTTAGAGTTAAATCTACTAAGAACAATCTAAGCGCAACAAAAGATTTTAAAATTAATGGATTTACAAAAGAAACTCCTGCTCCAACGCCAGAAACTGACGAACAAAAATTTGCTAAAATTACCTTTACTTACAATGGAACAATTGAAAGTACATTAAATAAATTTGAATTTTCAAAAGTTACTTTGACTAACAATGATGGATTTAGTTTAAATGATAAAAAATCAAATGCTAAAATCAAAGACGAAACTAATCCTTCAATATTTCCAATTCCTAAAAGGTATGTAATTGCTAAATTAGTTTTCAATAGAAATGAAAAAACATTTGAGACTTATGTAAAGTTTGAAACAGCTAAAAATAATTCAGTTGGAATTAAATCAACCAAAGATGAATATGATAAGGCTTCAACATTGCCACAACCAATGCCAAAACCAGATGATGATTCACAAAAAATGGATATGGGCAAATTAGAGTACTCAAATGACATATTGTATCTGGATTTACAAGCCTTAAATGTTGATGAAATATTAAAATTAGGAAAGGGTGATAATCCTTTTGAAGGATATAAATATATTAGTGAATCGCTAGATATTTTAAATGAATTGAAGAAAAAGGACACAATCAACCAAAAAGTAATCGATAATGGTATTTTATTAGTTAATGACTACAAAAATTATTTAAAAAATCCTAATGACAATAGTAATTCATTTGATATAAATTATATTGAATCAGAAGGAGAAAACACAAAACCAAACGGTAAAGAACCAAAATACAAAGAATATTTGCTATTTTTAAAAAATAAGAAGAAAGAATACCTAAAAATACCCAATGAGAATGTAAATCTAGACCAACGTTCAGCAGCAAAAAAATATTGAAACAAAATTTATGATGAAAACAAAAATAAAAAAGAATTTGATTACCGGATTTTATTCTTTGTATTTACAAATTTAGAAAGTTTTAAGAACAACAATAGTAATGCAGCTATTTTAAGTGGTAAAGAAGAACAAATTATTCAAAAATTAAAAACTGCAATAGAAGAAAAAAAGTCAATTTTTGAAAATGATATAAAAGAAATTAATGATTTATTTACTAATATTACTGAAAAAAACAATTAACAAAACTAACACAATTATTTAAAAATGAACTGTAAGAAAGAAAGAGAAACAAATTTATGAAAAAGAAAAATTTTAAGTGATGAATTGCTTTACCAACCGTGATTGCTACTTTACCTTTAATTGCTGCTGCGTGTGGAAATACCAAAGGCAAAGAAATGGAAAAAGATAAAGATCAAATGGGTGAAAATAAAAAACCTAATGATATGATGAAAAAACCAGATGGTAGCATGGGTAAGAATGAAAATAAACCTGATGACATGATGAAAAAACCAGATGGTGGCATGGGTAAAAATGATATGAACGAAAATAAGCCTGATGACATGACAAAAAAACCTGACAGTGACAATCAAGAACAAGGCAATATGGGTGAAAAGAAACCTGATAAAAATGAAATGAAACCAGAAATTCTTACTCCTGAACAAAAAATTAAACAATATCATAAAGATTTATTATATTTTAATCTTTATTATTTAACGGAGTTTATAATACAAAATCCAATGACGTTTAAAATAGTATTGCCTGATTACCCTTATTTTGAAGAATTAAATTTTAATATCAATGAAATACCAAAATACGATAATAAAAATAATAATTTAGTTTCTAAAGGAAAAGAATTGGTGAGCGATATTGAAAAAATAAAAATTAAGCACAATAATAATGATTTAGAAAATTTGACGCCATTAATTATTGGCCTAAAAGGAGACGACGGCAAACATAGAATGTTTTTGAATACCATTAAAGAAGAATATGGTAATTTTATTAAAAACATTAAAGAAAAAGATAAATCTGAACTTATAATTTTTAAAAAAATGCTCGAAAAAATTAAGGAACTTATAAAAGAGGAAAAAGTAGACTTTGATTATAAAAATGAAATAGGATTATTTATTCTAATCGGTTCTATAACAAATATCGAAAATTCCAACAATATCTTAACTATATCATCAATATTGAATAATAGTATTGATAAAATGAAAGCATTAACCGAAGAACAAATTCAAGAAATTGAAGCAATATTAAATGTTATCACTATATAATCAGTAAAAACAATAATTAAGTAATGTAAATTTTAATTACATGGCTTAATTTTTTTATTTCGCAATTAAGTTTAATTTTGACCTTTATTAAGGATTTAGCACATTTTAATTTCAAAATTAAATAAATAACAGCTTTTAACTTAATTAAAATATAAAAATTTGCTAGTTAATTCAACTAATCTATTAAATATTCTCAGCACATAGTAATTGAAAATAATTTACACTAATTATTAAGCTAATAGACTAATATTATTAAATACTAAATCAGGAAAATAATCCTAGTCATATATTTATTAAATAATTCTGACAAAAAGAAAAGCTAATAGTCATAATTGTATAGTTTATATACTTTTAATTATTTATAACTAAGATAATTTTTTGTACAATTAAAGTTATGCAAAAAATATATTTAAAACAAAAACAATTAAGCCGAAGCGAAAATATTGATATCAAGACAAGAATACAAATGCTTAAAAAATTAAAAACCATTATTAAAGAAAATGAAGAAGCATTTTTTTTAGCACTAAAAAAAGATCTAAATAAGCATAAAAATGAAACATATTTAAGTGAACTCGCTATTACATATGAAGAGCTTAATTTAGCAATTAAAAAAACAAATAAATGAGCAAAAGCTAAGAGAATAAAAAGTCCATTTTATTTAATTGGCTCGAGCTCAAAAACTATTTTTAGACCCCGTGGTCATGTGCTAATAATTAGCCCATGAAATTTTCCGATTTATTTAACGCTAAGTCCACTAATTTCAGCTATCAGTGCCGGTAATCGAATAATGATTAAAAGCTCAGAACACACAAAGCACACAAGTGAACTGCTCATTAAATTACTAAATGAAAACTTTGACGCAAATTTAATTTATTGTGCTGATACATCGCTTGAAAGTGCAAAATGACTTTTAGATCAAAAATTTGATTTAATATTTTTCACCGGAAGCACAACTGTTGGTCGCATTGTTTATGAAAAAGCAGCTAAGCATTTAACACCGGTTGTTTTAGAGCTTGGGGGAAAATGTCCTGTAATTGTTGATGAAAGTAGTAACTTAAAACTCATGGTTGATAACATTTTTAACGCAAAAATTCTAAACTTAGGACAAACATGTATTGCTCCTGATTATCTAGTTGTTAAAAAGACTCAAATAAATGACATTATTAATCTCTTTAAAGGAAAAATGCAAGAATTTAAAAATCATAGTGAAATGGCCAAAATTATTAATGAATCTCATATTAATAGGCTAAGAGATTTAAGCGATAATACTTTTAGCGAGCATGAAATAATTTTTAAAGAAGTTAATTTCGATGATAAAAGTATGTCACAAGAAATTTTTGGGCCATTTCTTCCGTTTATTAGTTATGAAACAGAAGAAGATCTTAAAAAGATATTAATCGAAATGGAAAGTCCTTTAGCTATCTATGTCTTTTCAAAAAATAAAAAATTCATTGATAATATTTTTAGTTATGCCAAAAGTGGTTCATTTGTAGTAAATGATAGTGTTGGTTATGTTGCCAATTATAATTTACCATTTGGCGGCGTTGGCAATTCAGGTATAGGCAGAAGTCACGGGTATGCCGGATTTAAATGCTTTAGCTATGAACAAGGCTACTTCAAACGTAATTTTCTACATAACCTTAAATTGCAATCTCATCCATACACAGATAAAAAATTGAACTTAATTAGAAAATTAATGAAATAGATTTTCTCACCAAACTTATTCCATTATAATGGAATAATTTTTTAATGCTTTAAGATATATATTTACTTAAAGTAACCAAATTTTAAAAAATAAATAATCTTTTTTATTCTTTTATTTTCATTATGTTATATTTATTATGTAGATAATGTGACTAATTAGGCAGCAGTACACTTAAATTAATTATTATTTAAGATGCTAAATAATAGCTAATATTATCTAACTAAAAAACGAAAAAATATGTTATTAATGTAAATATTTCTTATTTTCTTGTAAATGTATAATTTTGAAAAAGTTTTCAATTCCCTAAAATTATAATCTCAGTAAAAACATAATTAAAAGAAACGGTGAATCGTTACTTACTTAATGAGAGTTTAGATTGATTAAAACATAATACTGTTAAAAGTAATTGAGGAGAATATATGAAAAAAACATCAAAATTAATGATAATGCTAGGTTCGGTTTCTAGCATAATTGTTTTACCACTAGTTGCAGCGGCGTGTAATAATACTAATATAGAACCCGCTCCAAGTCCAGACGAGCAAAAATTAAAAAAAGAAATTACATTTAAATACACTGGAACAATTAACGATAATGGTTCTAATTTCGATTTAGATAAAATAAATTTAGATAAAAATAATGGTTTTGAAATTGATAAAAATAATTCAGAAGTAAAAATTAAAATTGAAGCAAAATCTTCAGTAATTCCCTTCTTTAAAAAATATGCAATTGCCAAATTAACTCTTAAAAAGGGCAATACATCATATGAGTTTTATGTTAAATTTGAAATCGAAAAAACCAACCCTATGGGAGATAAGGTTTCAAAAGAAGAATTTAACGAAGCTAAAAAACAACAAAAAGAAATTAAAGAGCAAGAACTGAAAAATAAAATCGTATTTAAATATGATGGCAAAATTAGTGAAGATGCCAAGGATTTTGATTTAAAAAACATTAAATTAGAACAAAATGATGATTTTCAAATTGTAAGTAATAGTCTCATAGTTAAAAAACAAATTAAATTAGAGGGCGCAATTACCAAAATTAACAAAAAATATGCAGCTCTTAAATTAGACATCAAAAAAGGAAATACACAAATACCATTTTATTTAGCATTTAAAACAAATGTAGAAAATCCAATTGGTTATGTAATAACAAAAGAGGAATTTGAAAAAATTACTGATAACATCGATGCTTCTTCTTTAAAATTCAAATACAATAAACTAGAAGACTTAAAAAATTTTAATTTAAGTAACATCGAGATAATAGGCGATCAAACAAAAGATTTAAAAATCGAAAAAGAGACAGCATTATATAATCCTTTTAAAGATCAAAATTATTTATTAATCAGAATAACTTTAGAAAATAGTTTTCACCAAAAATCACAATACATTTATCTAAAAATTTACAATAATAAACGAGATATAGAAATAACTGATTCTAATACATTTAATGAAGAATTTTCTCAACTTGCAAAAACTGAATTAATGGAAAAAATCTCAGAATTGTATAAAGACAATCAACCTGAAAAAGAAAAACTTGAAAAAATGGTTAATCAAACATCTAACATTGATGAATTACTAGTAATAGTAGATAATATTAAAGTAGTAGAAACCAAATCATACTTTTTTAAATTAATTGAAATTTTAAAAACTAAAAATCCTGGAAAATATCAAGAATTTTTTAACATCATTAAAAATTTAAAAAGTAATAATGATTTGGCTCCTATTACATCATTTTATAAATCAGAAGTTAAAAGAGTAGAAGAATTAATTAATTCTTTAAAAGATGATAAAACTAAAACAACTTATAAAAATGAATTGAAATCAATTCAATCTTTTGATAGTTTATATAAATTAGAAAATAAAATAAAATCTCAAAGTAATTCATAAAAAGATAAAAATACTAATTTTTAAAAAATAAGACACATATCACTTAAGATAAGCAATAGATCAAATAGAATCTACTACCTTAAACGGATATGTGTTTTATTATTTTTTTAAAATGAAAGAAATTATAGTCGCTAATAAATTAAAAGAAATAGCTGAATAACTTTTAAAGCATCTAATAATGGTTTTCTTTGATTTTTTCATTGAATATATAGAAAATATATCATTTTAATAATTATTTTACTGCCCTCTAATATCTAATATAACATTAACCTTAAATCAACTTTTAGTAAAAAATAAAAAAGTCCAAACCTTTAATTTGAACTTTTTTACTAATAGATTATAAAAGTATATTTAGTTTAATTTTGAGAAATCGATTTTGTCTGAGCCACTTCAAGAAGATGAACCTTTACTTTTATTATTTAGTTTCATAAATTTCGAATAACCACCTTCTTTAATTGTCATTAAAATATATTCTTTTTTGCTAATTCTTTTACCTTGATTATTAGCATCAACAATAAAATTGAACTCTTTTAATTTATCTTTTTCTGATTCATTATATCCACTTGTATTAATAATGTATTCAATCGAACCTGGATCATAATCTTCTTCTTTGTAGTATGTATATGTAGCACCAATTCCGAATAATCCGCGTGAATAGCTTTTTAAATAATTAGTAAATTCTCTCCTAATATTTTCATTTGTAAAATAATATTGCATTCCGCTAAATTTACCGGCTAAGAAAGGAATAAATTTAATATTGGTGCCTTCTTGAATTTCTCATAATATCGATCTTGTACCACTATATAAATTTATTAGTGAATTACTATCTCTTTTATTTTCCGATGTTTCACGTCCAAATAATTCGAAAATTGCTAATTTTAATGTTACTAATAAACGATAGGTTGCTTGATAAGCTGGTTTATTATATCTAATTTCATAATTTTCATTATATCCATTATTAGCGGCTGCTTCTTTATTAACTTCTTTTGCTAGTAATTTAAAAATAGTATCAAGCACCACCAATGGATCTATACTAAATTTAACATCATTTGGATCTTCAACTTCTTTTTTCTCTTCTTTTTTAGATGAAGAAATAAATGAATATAAATCGTTCATATTTGTTTTATTTTCACCGGTGTTTATATTTGAAAGTAATTTATAAAATACTGAATCTGGATTGTTTGATTTTCCTAAAATTAAATTAATTAACTTAACAATTCTTTCACCATTTATAATATTGTTTTCACCAATAAGATCACCTAAGGCAACCAAATCATTAAGAGATATAATCGAAATAAATTGATTTATACTTTCTTTAATTCATTGACCTGGATTTAATATATCAAATGATATCGCGTTTTTAATTAATTTGTCAAATAAATTATTGATTATTTTCTTTTTGTAAAAATCATGGTTTTGAAGTTTTACTATAAAGTCTTTAATTAACTCACTAATAAATTGCTTATCATCATTATTTGTGTTTTCAAGTTTTAAGTATTTAAATAATGCGTCAATTAGCAGAGACTTAATGCTTTCATCTTTTGATATTTTAGAAATTAATGATGTAAAGTTTTTAGTAATGTTTTCTCTTGATGAGTTAAGCAACGATGAAATGATCTCTCCTAAATTATTTTTATCACCGCTATATTTTGTAAAATCTTCAATTAAATCATTGAAAAATTGTTTTATTTCATCATATTCGGAAATTTTCACAAAAATGCTTTTAATATTATCATTTGATATAAATTCATTATTAAAAGTATTGAAATCAACTCTCTTCACTTGATCTTTAATTATTTCTACTATTACTTCTGTTATGGTATGTTTAGCAGAATTATCCTTATTATTTTTCAGAACTTCATTTAGAGCATTAACGAAATTAATGATGATATTTTCAATTTTTTCCTTTGATAAAATCTCATTTTTTGCCTGTTGCTCTTCTACTTCAACCGCTGAATTTTTTGATGATGAAATATTTAGTTTTGGGATAATCTCCATTAGGTATTGATAAAACGCGATTAATTGTTTTGATCCAATGTTATTTTCAGTTTTTAGGATAGATTCTAATAATGATTTTATTTTATCTTTTGATAGAAACTTGGTAATATCAATTACTTTTAATTGTTCTTTTATTTGACTAATCACTTTATTTTGATCAAAAACATCATTTTCGAATAAATTAATGTTTTTAAAGATCTCAAATAATTTATCAAATACATCATTAATAATATTTTCGCTAGTAATTCCTTTTAAAATTCCAGATAAAACTAATTTAATGTCACTATCTTGAATATTAGTTGTAGAAATGTCATATTGATTAGAAATAAGTTTTAAAATGAAATCAGATAAATCATCAACTTTAGAATCATTACTAATTTGGTCATTAATAATATTTTTTAATGTCTTGATTACTATTGCTTGATTAGAATTTAAAAATTGTTTTATTAGATCATCAAATGAATTAATATTTTTTAAGGTGTCTTCATTAAGATCAATAAATCAGTTGCCAACGCTAATAATTAATTCTTTATTTTCATTATTATCTAAAAAATTATTAATTGAAATTTCAAGAATTTTTCCAATTATTTTATTGCTTAAACTACTATTTTGATTTATTTTATTTATCAGCGGATTTAATTTTGATTTAATAAATGATTTAACATTTGCATTTTCAAAAAGTTCAGTAATTGATTCTTTTAGTGTTTGTTTAACTTCATCTTTATCTTTCTCCTCAGATATAGCACTAAAGGCCGATTTAAAGATTTCTAGTCACTTACTTAGCGAAATATTTATTTTACCGGTAGTGTCAAATTTAATTTTACTATCAAGATTATTCACTAATTTTGAATTTAAATTAGATGATAATTCATTATTAGATAATTTCAAAATATTCTTTAAATTTTTCAATATTACTATTGCAATATTTTTAGCATCATGTGATGATATGCCTTTGATAAATTTAACTAAAACATCATAATCAATTTTATTAATTACTTCAATAACATCAATTTTAAATTTATATTTATTAATGTCAAAATGATTACTATCTAAGTTTTCTTCTAAATTACTAAAAATATTATCTAAAACAATATTACTCAAATTGAAATTAGGAAATTCCTTAATTAACTTAGCAATCACATTTTCAACGCTAGCTCTTGCCTTAGATCATTCAAATTTAGCAATATTTTCACTAATAAAGGTCGATATTAGCTTAGCAGAACTTAGACTTAAGTCACCGTTTTCATCTGCTGTTAATAAATCTTTTAGTAGATTGTTAATCTCTGATTTTAGCATTGTTTTATTTTGTGAAATAAAATCTTTTAAAATTTCATCTAATGAGTTATAAACTTTTTTATTATTAAGTTCAAAAAAGCTTTTTAAAGATCTTTTTATAATTGGAAGAATTGCTGCGTCAAATTTATCCTTTATGAAAACATTAAAACTTTTAAAAATTTTTAAAATGTTAGTTTTGATATCTTCACTTAAATTATTAGGTAATTTAGCGGTAGTTAATAAATTACTAATAATGACCTTTAAATTAGACTTTTGAATAACAAAATCAATGATTTTATCATTGTCAAGAATAATAGAAAATGCTTTAATAATTTCGCTAAATGGCATTTTTGTTTGTCCATTGCCATCTTTTATAAAAAGAACATCAATAATTTCTTGTAGAAATGAATTGTTTTGTAAACTTAAAAGTTCTTGCATCTGAAGTTTAATATAATTATTTAAATCTTCAAAATTTGTTTGTTTTTTAATATCAATATTTTCTAAAACATTTTCTAATTTGGCTTTAGTAAAGGCATATAGCTTAGATTGTGGGATATTTGCTAATAGATTAGTAAAATATGAAGAAATTAATTGCTTTTGCTCTTTATTAAATTTAATTTCAACACCTTGTTCTAATAGTGAAAGTGACCCATTAATTATGTTTTCAGAAACATCTTTTGAATTAATAATATTTTTGAAAAACTTATCTACTAAGCTAATAATTCCATTATTTTTGCTATCTTTTAAAGCTGAGGCCACAAACGCGTATATTGAATCGGTATTATATTCATTACTTCTCACAAGTAGCAATGATATTAAATTTTTAATGCTTTCAATATTTTCTTTGCTTTTAATTTTTACTCACAGCTTATCCCATGTTTTTCTAACAAAATTTTCAATGCTTTCATTGCTAATTTTAGCATTATCACCAAAAGCAGTTTTTAACCCTGCAGCAATTGGATTCACAATAAAGATTTCACCTAATTGCTTTAATAAGGCATTTAAATTAGAATCTGGATTTTGAATTTCATTTTCAAATAATACAGTTATAATATTAGCAATAAAATGTTTACCTTTTTCACTTAATTCCTGATTTTCATTTTTTATTAAATTAATTAGTAGTGATAGAACATTTTTGCGATTTTTTTCACTTATTAATTTACCTAGATTTTTTGAATCAAATAAATTTCTCTGTTTTAAATATGCTAAGCTAAAAATCTCAAACCCTTTTCTAAAATCTTCTTGCTCTTCGTTTGTTTGTCCTAGATTAGCTGAGATAAGTGAAAATAGTAGGTCATGTTTTTTATTCAAATCATATTGATCAATCAAAATTGAAATAAAGAAATTATCAAAGAATTTATCAATAGTTCGCTTTTCAGGACTTTCATTTTGTAAATCAATTAGATTTTGCAAAACAAAATTTACTAATTTATCAGTATGTTTGAAATCATTTAGGTTTAGCAAGAAAATGCGAATAAATTTTTTAACTTGCTTTTGCTGTGCGGCATCTAATTTATAAGTTATTTGAATTTTTTCTGAGATTTTAGAAATTAGAATATTAGATAATTTTTCATTATTTTTTAAACCGCTAATAATTGTGGTAATGAATTTTTTAATTTCGCTGCTACTATTTTTTAGTAGCAAATTAATAAATTCAACGTAATTTTTGGCAGAATTGTATTTGTTAGGCTCACTAATTAAATTTTTAACAAAAGAATTTAAAAGGTCTTTTACAGAATTTTGAAATTCTTTATTATCAAAAATAGCTTCGAAATTTTCCAAAATTTCTGTCGGTAAAAATGATTTAAGTAAATTTGAAGCAAATAGGTCCTCTATTACAGTTTGAACGTAAACTCCAAATTTTTCTTTAATAATTGGGTTTTGAATAAAGCTAGTTTGCGATAATTCTTGAAAAAATGCATAAATGCTATTTGAAGATAGAAATATTTCTTTAAATGTATTTGTAATATCTTGAGCATCAAGATTTTCATATGATTTCTTTTCAATAAGTTCATTAATTTTTCTTTTTACTTCACTAATATTTTTTTGCAATGTTTTACTTGATAAAATTTGATTGATAAAATCAGTAAAAATTTGGCGATTCTCTTCATTTTCTAAATCTTTTTTTAGTTCGGTAAATGATGATTTTAATTCAGAAAGATCAATTCCTAACAATTTAATTGCTAATTCAAAATATGAAATAGTTTTTTCAGCATTAAGTCCCTTCCCATTATTAAATTTAGCTTTTAAAATTACAAATGGATTGGCATTCCGTTCACTAAATTGACTTTTTAGAACATCAACATTCTGACTTTCTTCTTCAAAACGATATTTTTTGGTAATAAAATTATCAACATTATCACCAGTTACACCCAAAATGGTTTGTTTGATTTCTTCGGCATTTTTGTTGAATAATATAGTTTGATTGTAGCTTGAGCTATCACTATCTTTGGTTATTTTTCCAATTAGTTCGTTATATTTAAACGAATCTAATGCTAATTTCATGAAGATATCCTGAGCTAATTTTTTATAAGCTATAAGTGATGGTAGCATATCAAAAATATCTAAAGAAAACTTATCAGGGTTACTAATAATTGACTCTTCATCACGGAATGATGTAAAGTTAATTTGATTATTTTTTGCTACTTTTTTAATTAAGCTATTTAATTGTTTAACAGCTTCATAAATATAATCTTTGCCATTGAATTGTTTTTTTAGAATATTAGCCAACTTTAAATAAGGGCTAATATAACCTACTAAACTAATATGTATATTAGGATTAATATTAAGAATTTCTTTAATTAATTGATCATACTTTTGCGAAATTGATGATGCTTTAACTGCTAGATTTTCTGATCATGATTTTAATTTCTGCTCTAGATTTTCATAATTATTTGCGCCATTAGTAATTTCAAATAAATTATTAAATAGTGTAACATCATTGAAAAAATCATTGAAACCAATTGAAATAGTTAAAAGATTAGCCTCTTTAATACTATTTTTAATTTTGTTAAATGCTTGTTCATCAAAGTCACCAAATTGCTCATGAAAACGCGACGAATTAGCACCGTTCATTAAGTTACGGTTATAATCTAAGTTATTTTCAATTTCGCTATTAATTGGATATTTAGAAGCGTTTAAAATATGAAGTCAATCGTCTAGTTTTGAGCCCGAAAGACCATAATTGTAGTATGAAGTTAGTGATGTTTTTTTATCATTTAAATCTTTAATAGCATTAGCTAAATAAGATGCATATGATAGCCCATTAATTTGATTATTAATTTCATCTAAGCCATTAATAACAAAATTATTTTTACTGTAATTATTTCCAGCGGCATAATCATCACCAATAGCAAGATATTTGATTTCACCCGAAAGAATTTTTTGGCTTTCATTTTTATTGCTATCAATTTGATTGTTAATTTTTTTGCTATTATTACATGAAGCTGCAATAATGCCAGATGATCCTAAAACAATAAAAGCACTAATACCGATTATTGTCTTATTTAATTTACTGTTCTTTTTCATAGTTTACTCCTCACTAACCATTACATCTTTAAGATATATTGATTTTGTTTTGGTGTTATTTGGTATTTTAAAAGATTTTAAGCTCTAAAATATCAAATTAAAAGCTATTAACAATTTTAATTATAAATTTCGAATTGTTAGAGCTAAAAAGTATTTTAATAAGATTATTTGTATTGTGAATTTTTATTATGTATATTTTGCGAGTTTATGAACTATTAACAAACATTATTAGAACAATTTTACTACTATAATAAAAAAATAATAAAAACTTTAATAGCTTTTAGTATTTTCATCCAATTTAATACTTAAATTGGTTAGTAGTTTTTATAATAAATTTATTATCATTGCAAATACAATATTTTTATTGAATTTTTTAATGAAAATATGTTTTGAAACCTAATAGTTTCACCTTTTCGCATTTATAAATAATTTTAATCCTCTAAACTTTGAAAATCAAATTTATTTAGTTCACTTCATTTTGAACCTGATTTCGCATTATTTATTTTCATAAATTTAGCAAAACCACCTTCTTTAATGGTTAGTAAAATGTAATCTTTTTTAGAAATAGTTTTTTCTTTACCATCTTTAGTAACTTTATATTTAAATGGAGTTAGTTTTTCTTGTTCAGAACTGTGATATCCACTAGTTACAATTAAATAATCAATTGAACTAGGATCATAATTACTTTCATCGAAGTATGTATAACCAAAAATTGAAGATGATTTTGCGTAATTGGTAAATTCTCTTCTAATATTTTCATCCTTAAAATAATTTTGCATGCCTACATTTTTATTTGGTAAAAATATTTGAGCAAAACCAGGGAGACCTTCCTGCAATACTCATAATATTGCGACTGTTGATGAATATAAACCAATTTTAAATCCTGCATCGCGATTTGATTCTAATGTTTCACGACCAAACATTTCAAATATTGCTAATTTTAAGGTAACAATAAAACGATATGTGGCTTTATATGCGTTCTTGTTATATCTAACCTTATAATTTGTTTTATAGTCAGGATTATCTTTTGCTTCTTTTTCAATTTCTTTACTCAATAATTCAAATATTTTATTCAAAAGATCAAGAGGGTCTAATTTTTTTGTAGAATTCTCCGCAACAAATTTAGGAGCTGATTTTTTTTGTTTATTAGCCCCTCCTATAACAAAATTATTTAGTGTTTCTAAATTAGTTCTAGCATTTGGATCGGAATTCATATTTATATTTGATAGACTATTATAAACAAATGAATCAGGATTATTAGATTTTCCTAAAATTAAATTAATTAATTTAACGATATCTGAACCATTTATTTTATCATTATCTTCACCTATTAAATCATCTAGCGCCGCCAAGTCATTTAATGATATAATTGAGCCTATATTTTTCACTGCCTGATTAATTCATAAGCTAGGATTAAAAATATCGAATAAATTTGAATTTTGTTCTAAATTATTAAAAATATTTTCAATAATCCTCGTCTTAAATGAACTACCATTTAATTTATTAACAATTTTTTTAATTAAATTCTGAATGAAAATTACATCATTATCATCACCATTAATTGATAAATAATTAAATAAATCCTTAATTAATATTTTCATAAGTTCGCTATCATTTACAATTTTTGATATTATAGAATCTAAAATTGTTGTTATATCATTTTTCGAGTAATTTATTATTGATGAGATAATTTTTCCTAAATCATTTTCTTTTCCATCATATTTATCAACAAAATCCTTTATTAAATTTTTAAACAAATTATTAACATCTTCATATTTAGAAATCTTTAAAATTAAGGTTTTAATACTTTTTGTACTAATAAATTTATTCGCTAATTTTGAGTAGTCAAAATTTTCAGTTTGATCAACAATGACTTTATTTAGTGTATTGGTAATTGTTTTCTTGAAATTTTCTACTTTTGTGTCGTTACCTTTTAATGTTTTATTTAACGCATTAATCAAATTAACAATAATTTTTTCTATTTTTGATTTAAATTCACTTATTAATGAAGATTTATTTAAAGATTGAACATTAGCAATTTCGTCATCTGCAACAGCTTTAACCTTTAGTGGTGATTTTAATTTTGGTAAATTTTCTTTTAAATATTCATATATTGAAAAAAGTTGTTGAGTAGTAATTTCTTCATCATTGGTAATGATGCTAGATAATAATTGTTCAATTTTCTCCTCTGAAAAAATTTCTTCTAATTTAATTTTTTCAACATTTTTCTTGACTTTTTCAAGTAATTTGTCTTTGTTTCATTTATTTTCATTAAATATATTAATTTCTTTAATGACATCAAATAATTTAGAAACCGCATCCGAAAGAATTTTTGTATCACTAAATTTAGTAATAAACTTACTTAATAATGATTTAATATTATTTTCTTGTGTATTGGTAGCTGTAAAACCATATTCTTCCGTTAGTACATTTAGTCCAAAAGATATTAATTCTTTTACATTATCTCTATTACCAATTTGTTTTTCAAAAATATCATTTAATGAATCAACAATTTCTTTTTGATTATCTGATAAAAACATTTTAGTAATATCGTTAATTGATTTAAAAGTATTCAATTTTGTTTCATCTAGCTTAATAAATCATTCACTAACATGTTTAATCAATGTTTTTTGTTTATCACCTTCAAAAACACCATTAACAAATGTCTCAAATAATTTACCTAAGACCTTGTTAGTAAATGTGCCTTTTTTAACTATTCGATCGATAATTGATGATAATTTAACTTTTAGAAATGCTTTTGCTTCTTCATTATTAAATAAATCATCAACTTCTTTTTCTAATTCGTTTTTAACTTCTTCTTTGTCATTGCCTTTTAAAATAGAAAATGTCTTTTTAAAAATATCTAATCATTTTTCTAATGAAACGGTAATATCACCTTTAAAGCTAAGTTTGAATTTTTTGGTTACATTACCTATTGTTGATCTACTTGTCTCTACTTTTGCTGGTAAGGCACGAGATTTTAAAATATGTTTTAAATTCTTTAATGCTAATAGAGCAATATTTTTTATTTCTGATGAATTTAATTTAGTAATAAAACTAATTAAATTACTATAATTCAAACCATTAATTATATCGGCAAATTTAATTGAGAAAGTATACTTATCTACATCAAATTGATGTTCTACTAAATTAGTTTCTAGATTGTCGAATACAAAGTTTAGAATAATGTTAGTTAATCCTAAATTTGGCAACACATCTATTAATTTAACAATAGTTCCTTCTAGTATTTCTTTTCCATTATTTCAATTAAATCCTTCAACGTTATCACTAATAAGAGTTGTTATTAGTTTGGCAATATCTAATTTTAGGGTTCCGCCTTCACTTTCAACTAATGATTTTATTAATTTAGCAGTTTCTGTTTTCAATTTATCTTTATTTTTTGAAATAAATTCTTTTAGAATCTTATCTAGAGAATTAAATTCTTTGCCATTTTTATTAAGTGTAAAAAAATCTTTTATCGATGATTTTAAAAAAGCTAAAATTTCAGATTCAAATTTATCATTTATAAAAGTATTTAGAACTCCAAGAATTTTTTTAATGTGACCTTTAGCCTCTTCACTTAAATTATTAGATAGTTTGGCATTGGTAAGAAGATTGCTAATAACATTTTTAAAATTAAATTTATTAATAGCAAAGTCAATTACCTTTTCATTATCAAAAACTAAAGCAAATGATTTAATTACATCATTAAATGACATCTTAGCTTCACCGGCTTGATTTTTAACAAAGATAATATCAATAATTTCTTGAGTAATTGCGCTGTTTTGGAAACTCAATAATTCCTTCATTTGTCCTTTAATATAATTACCTAATTCACTAAAGTTTTTTTGTTTACTGCTGTCAATACCTTCTAAAGTGTTTTCTAATTTAGCTTTGGCAAAGGTATATAGTTTTGATTGTGGAATATTTGCTAATAGATTAGTAAAATATGAAGAAGCTAATTTTTTTTGCTCTTCTGTAAAAGTGGTTTTGGCACCTTGTTCAATTAATGACAGTGCTCCATTAACGGTATTATTAATTAATTCATTTGAACCCAAAATCTTTTTGAATAAAGAATCAATTAAACTAATAATGCCATTATTCTTTGCATCTTTGATAATTGATGCCACAAAACTATGTGTTGACTTAGTATCATAATGACTATTTCTATTTAGAATTGATGATATTACAGTTTTAAGATTATCAATAATTTCTTGGCTTTTAATTTGTGATCATAAATCGTCTCAAATTTTCTCAACAAAATTTTCAACACTTTCATTATTTATTTTGATATCTTCGCCAAAAATAGTTTTTAGACTCAAGCTAACTGGATTAACAATAAAGTAGTTACTTAATTGTTTTAATAAAACATTTAAATTAGAATTTGAATTTTGAATTTCATTTTCAATTAATGTGGTTGTAAAATTAGCTATGAATTGTTTACCATTTTCGTTTAATTCTTGATTTTCATTTTTTACTAAGTTAAGTAATAGTAGTAAAATATCATCACGATTCTTTTCATTCACTAATTTACCTAAATTATTTAGATCAAATAAATTTTGTTGAGATAAATATGAAAGACCAAAAACCTCAAAACCCTTCTTAAAATCTTCTTGCTCTTGTTGATTTTTACCAAGGTTAGCTGAAATTAGTGAAAATAGTAAAGTATGCTTTTTATTTGAATCATATTTATCAACTAAAATCGATGAGAAAAAATTATCGAAAAACTTTTCAATAGTTCGTTTTTCCGCACTTTCATTTTGTAAATCAATTAAAGTTTGCAACGCAAAATCAACTAATTTATCTGTGTATTTAAAATCAGTTAGATTTAGCATGAAAATTTTGATAAATTTTTGAACTTGTTGAAGTTTTTCCTCATCTAATTTATATGCGCTTTGAATTTTTCGTGAAATTTTTGCAAGTAAAGTTTCTACTAAATCGGGATTATTTTTTAAAATACTAATGAATGCGGCAATTAATTTCTTAATTTCAGCGCTGCTATCTTTTAATAGAAGATTAATAAATTCAGTGTAATTTTTAGTAGAACTGTATTTATCAGGTTCGGCAATTAAGTGGCTAACAAATGAGTTTACAACATTTTTTAAAGAATTACGGAATTCATCACTTCTAAAGATGGTTTCAAAATTTTCAGAAACATCAGTTGGTAAAAATGTTTTAATTAAATTTGATGCAAATAGATCTTTTATTATTAGCTCAGTATATGTCTCAAATTTATTTTTAATAATAGAATTTTTAATAAAAGCAGTTTGTGATAATTCCTTAAAAAATGTATAAATACTATTTGGAGATAAAAATGCTTCTTTAAATATGCTAGTTATATCCTTAATTTTAAGATTTTCATATGATTTTTTCTCAATAACTTCATTGCTCCTAGTTTTTATTTGATTAATATTTTTATGTACTATTTCACTTGATAAAATTTGGTCAATGAAATTCGCAAAAACTTGACGGTTTTCTTCATCTGCTAAATCGTTTTTTAGTTCGGCAAATGATAATTTTAATTCAGAAAGGTCAATTCCCAATAAATTAATTGTTAGTTCAAAATATGAAATAGTTTTTTCAACATCAAGACCTTTACCATTATTGAATTTAGCTTTTAAAGTTGTTAGTGGATTAGCATTTTGATCGCTATTTTGACTTTCTAAAATTTCAGAATTTTGGCTTTCATTTTCAAAAGGATATTTCTTATTAATGAAATTGTCAGTATTATCGCCGGTTATACCTAAAATGGTTTGTTTGATATCTTCAGCTTTTTTCTCAAATAAAATTGCTTGACTAAAACCAGAGACATCACTATCACCATTAACATTATTAATTAGTTCATCATATTTAAATGGATCTAATGCCAATTTCATGAAAATATCTTGTGCTAATTTTTTATAGGCTGCAAGTGATGGCAGCATTTCAAAAACATCTAATGAGAATTTATTTGGATTGCTAATAATTGATTCTTCATCATGAAATGAGACAAAATTAATTTGATTATTTTTAGCAACTTTTTTAATTAAGTCATTTAGTTCTTTAACAGCTTCATAAATATAATCTTTGCCGTTGAATTGCTTTTTTAGAATATTAGCTAATTTTAAATAAGGACTGATATATCCTACTAAATTTATATGAGCATTCGGATTAATTGAAAGAATTTCCTTAATCAAAGCATTGTATTTTTGTGAAATAGGAGATGCTTTTGCAATTAATTTTTCAGATCAAGATTTTAATTTAGCTTCTAAATCTTCATAATTAGTTGTGCCATTAGTAATTTCGAATAAATTGTTAAATAAATTAACATCACTAAAAAAATCATTGAAACCAACTGAAATTGTTAGAAGATTAGCATCTTTAATTTTATTTCTAATTTTATTAAATGCTTCTTCATCAAAATTGCCAAATTGTTCTTGAAGGCGTGATGAATTAGCATCATTCATTAAATTTTTGTTATAGTCAATGTTATTTTGAATATCAGTATTAATTGGATATTTTGATGAATTAAGAATATGAAGTCAATCATCTAGTTTTGAGCCTGAAAGACCATAATTGTAATATGAATCTAATGATGTTTTTTTATCATTTAAATCTTTGATAGCATTAGCTAAATAAGAAGCATATGATAGACCTGTGATTTGACTCGTTTGTTCATTGAAACCATTGACAACATAGTTATTTTTACTATAGTTATTGCCGGCAGTATAATCATCACCGATGGCCAAATATTTAATTTTGCCTGAAAGAATTTTTTGATTATTTTCGACTCTAATTTGTTCATCATTATTTTTTTTGCTATTACATGCTGCTGCAATAATACCGGATGATCCTAAAACAATAAAGGCACCAATGCCGATAATTGTTTTATTTAATTTATTTTTTTTCATTATATCTCCTAAATCTTAAACATACCTTCATTGATATGTAAAAAATTTCTTACTTTTAATTTATTTTCTATGCAATTATAAAAATAATTGACTTATTATCGCAAAAAATCAGTGATAACTTGTCAATTATTTTTATATTATTAACGTATTAGTAATATCTTTTTATTAAAAATTTGTTGAAAATTATCAGCACCTAGAATTTTTTTACACTATTTTGAAATAATAACTATTTTTTAGCTTTTTTTCATATTCATAAAATCTACTTTATCTAATCCACTTCATGACGACCCAGAATTCTTATTGTTTAATTTCATAAATTTGGCAAATCCACCCTCTTTAATGGTTAGTAAAATGTAATCTTTTTTAGAAATTGAATATTCTTTACTATCTTCAGATATTTTATATTTGAATTTTGTTAGGTTATGATTATTTTGTTCTGATAATTTAGGATCTTTTGAATTATATCCGCTAGTTACAATTAAATAGTCAATTGAACTAGGGTCATAATCACCTTCATTGAAGTAAGTATAGGTTGTACCAATTATAAAATATGACTCCGATGATTTAACATAATTAGTAAATTCTCTTCTAATATTGTCATTCTTAAAATAGTTTTGCATTCCAATTTTTTTACCAGATAAAAAGGCATTTGCAATTATTGAAGATCCAGCTGGAAGTCCTTCTTGTAGCATTCATAATATTGCTGCCGTTGATGAATATAAACCTATTTCTAAACCACCTTTATCACGGTTTGATTCTAAAGTTTCACGTCCAAACATTTCAAATATTACTAATTTTAAGGTAACGATAAAACGATATGTCGCTTTGTATGCTTCTTTGTTATATCTGGTATTGTAATTTGTTTTATAATCAGAATTTTCATTTGCCTCTTTTTCAATTTCTTTATTCAATAATTCAAATATTTTATTTAGAAAATCAAGTGGATCGAAGTTTTTTGTCAATTTAACAGGAGTAATTTTTGAATTAGGAGCACTTTTCTTTTTTGGAAATATTACTTCATTTAATGTGTTTAAATTTCATCTCTTTTCTAAATTTTCGTTCATATTTATATTAGCCAAACTCTTGTAAATAATCGAATCGGGATTGTTTGATTTTCCAAGAAATAGATTTATTAATTTAACAATATCTGA
This sequence comes from [Mycoplasma] phocae, assembly GCF_003332325.1. Taxonomy (NCBI): domain Bacteria; kingdom Bacillati; phylum Mycoplasmatota; order Mycoplasmoidales; family Metamycoplasmataceae; genus Metamycoplasma; species [Mycoplasma] phocae. Next base: position 428,439 of record NZ_CP029295.1, read on the forward strand.
ACCATTTATTTGATTCTCATCTTCACCTAACAAGTCTGATAAAAAACCAAAATCATTTAGAGATACAACTGATGTTAAATTTTCTAATAATTGACTAATCAATAGGCTTGGATTTAAAACGTCAAATGATTTTGCTTTTTCAGCAATTGAATCGAAAACTTTTGTGAAAAAATTAGTTTTAGATTCGTTATCTTTCAATCGGTTTATTATTTTTTTTAACAATTCACTAATAAATTTCTTATCTTCTTCATCACCATTTATTGATAAATATTTAAATAAATCATCAATTAATAATTTTTTTATTGTTTCATCATTAGCAATTTTTATTAATACCGTGTCAAATAAATTTGCCAGATTATCTTTTGATGAAGTAATTAGTAGTGAAATAATTTCACCTAAATTATTTTTTTTATCATCAGTAATTTCTATTTTTGTTAAATCGTCAATTACATTTTTAAAAGCTGTTTTTATTTCGGGATATTTTACGGTCTCTTGGATAATTAATTTAAGTCTATCAGCAGATGTAAATTTATCTTTTGCTTTTTCATTAGTATTTTTAAAATTTAATTTACTAATAATGAATTCAATTACTTTATCATTTTCAAAAATTAAGGAGAATGCTTGAATTGCTTTACTAAATGAAGATTTATCTTTGTTTTCGCCATTATTTACAAGAACAATATCGAGAACTTCTTTAACAATTGATTCATTTTGAGAACCAAATAATTCTTCCATTTGATCTTTAACATAAGTACTTAATTCTTTAAAGTTTTTTTGTTTACTAATGTCAATATTTGCTAAAGTGGTTTCTAATTTAGCTTTAGCAAAATCATATAGTTTTGACTTTGGAATATTTGTCAGTAAACTAGTAAAATATGAAGATGCTAATTGTTTCTTCTCTTTTGTAAAAGTGGTCTTTGCCCCTTGTTCTAAAAGTGACAGTGTGCCATCAACAACATTACCAACAATTTCATTTGATCCTAAAATCTTTTTGAATAGCGAATCAACTAACCCAATAATGCCATTACTTTTAGCATTTTTTAAAATTGATGTTATGAAGTTATATGTTGAATTAGTATCATAATGGCTGTCTTTATTTAGAGTTGATAGTATAAATTTTTTAAGGTTATCAACAATTTCCTTGCTTTTAATTTGTGACCATAATTTGTCTCAAATTCCTTCAACAAAATTTTCAACACTTTCATTGCTTATTTTGATATCTTCACCAAAAATAGTTTTCAGCCCTAAACTTACTGGATTAACAATAAAGTAGCTACTTAATTGTTTTAACAAAATATTTAAATTAGAATTTGGATTATCAATTTCATTTTCAAGTACTAAAGTTGTAAAATTAGTTATAAATTTTTTACCATCTTCAGTTAATTCTTGATTTTCATTTTTTACTAAATTAATTAATAATCTTAAAATATCCTCACGGTTTTTTTCATCGACTAATTTACCTAATTTATTTAGGTCAAATAAATTTTGCTTGGCCAAATATGATAGACTAAAAATTTCAAACCCCTTTTGAAATTCTTCTCGCTCCTTTGGATCTTTACCAAGGTTAGATGAAATTAGTGAAAATAATAAAATATGTTTTTTATCCGAATCATATTTATCAACTAAAATCGATGAGAAAAAACTACTAAAAAATTTGTCAATAGTCTTATTTTCAGGATTTTCATTTTGTAAATCAATTAAGGTTTGCAAAACAAAATCAGTTAATTTATCTGTGTATTTAAAATCATTTAAATTTAGCATAAAAATTTTGATGAATTTCTTAACTTGTTGAAGTTGATTTTCATCTAATTTATATAAAATTTGAATTTTTTGTGAGATTTCTGAAAGTATAGTTTCTACTAATTCAGGATTGCTTTTTAAACTACTAATAATTGTTGCAATAAATTCTTTAATTTCAGTGTGGCTATCCTTCAATAGAAGATTAATAAATTCAGTGTAATTTTTAGCAGAACTGTATTTATCTGGCTCATCAATTAAGTGACTAGCAAATGAGTTTACAACATTTTTTAAAGAATTATGGAATTCATCACTGTTGAAGATGGTCTCAAAATTATTAGACACTTCAGTTGGTAAAAATGATTTAATTAAATTTGAAGCAAATAAATCTTTTGTGATTAATTCGGTGTATGATTCAAATTTATTTTTAATAATTGGATTTTTAGCAAAATCAGTTTGTGATAATTCCTTAAAAAATGTATAAATACTATTTGGAGATAAAAATACTTTTTTAAATACAGATGCTATATCTTTAATTTCGAGATTCGCATATGATTTTTTCTCAATAACTTCATTACTCTTAGTTTTTGTTTCATTAATATTTTCATATAGTGTTTCGCTTGATAGAATTTGGTCAATAAAATTTGCAAAAATTTGGCGATTTTTTTCATCTGCTAAATCTTTTTTTAGCTTGGCAAATGATAATTTTAATTTAGAAACATTAAGCCCTAAAAATTTAGTTGTTAGTTCAAAATATGAAGCAGTTTTCTCGGCATTAAGCCCTTTACCATTATTGAATTTGGCTTTCAAAAGAGCTAGTGGATTAGCATTCTGGTCGCTATTCTGACTTTCTAAAATTTCAGAATTTTGGCTTTCATTTTCAAAAGAATATTTCTTATTAATGAAATTGTCAGTATTATCACCAGTTATACCTAAAATGGTTTGTTTGATATCTTCGGCTTTTTTCTCAAATAAAATTGCTTGACTAAAACCTGAGACATCACTATCACCATTAGCATTACTAATTAGTTCATCATATTTAAATGGATCTAATGCCAATTTTATAAAAATATCTTGTGCTAATTTTTTATAAGCCGCAAGCGATGGCAGCATTTCAAAAATGTCTAATGAAAATTTATCTGGATTTCTAATAATTGACTCTTCATCATGAAATGAGACAAAATTAATTTGATTATTTTTAGCAACTTTTTTAATTAAATTATTCAATTCTTTAACAGCCTCATAAATATAATCTTTGCCGTTGAATTGTCTTTTTAGAATATTAGCTAATTTTAAATAAGGACCAATATATCCCACTAAATTTATATGAGCATTCGGATTAACTGAAAGAATTTCTTTAATCAAAGCATTGTATTTTTGTGAAATAGCTGATGCTTTTGCAACTAGTTTTTCAGATCAAGATTTTAACTTGGTTTCTAAATCTTCATAATTAGTTGTGCTATTAGTAATTTCGAATAAATTATTAAATAAATCAACATCACTAAAAAAATCATTAAAACCAACTGAGATTGTTAGAAGATTAGCCTCTTTAATTTTATTTCTAATTTTATTAAATGCTTCTTCATCAAAATTGCCAAATTGCTCTTGAAGGCGTGATGAATTATCATCATTCATTAAATTTTTGTTATAGTCAATGTTATTTTGAATATCAGTATTAATTGGATATTTTGATGGATTAAGAATATGAAGTCAATCATCTAGTTTTGAGCCCGAAAGACCATAATTGTAATATGAAGTTAATGATGTTTTTTTATCATTTAAATCTTTAATAGCATTAGCTAGATAAGAAGCATATGATAGACCTGTGATTTGACTCGTTTGTTCATCGAAACCATTGACAACATAGTTATTTTTACTATAGTTATTGCCGGCAGTATAATCATCACCGATGGCCAAATATTTGATTTTGCCTGAAAGAATTTTTTGATTATTTTCGACTCTAATTTGTTCATCATTATTTTTTTTGCTATTACATGCTGCCGCAATAATGCCAGATGATCCTAAAACAATAAAGGCACCAATGCCGATAATTGTTTTATTTAATTTATTTTTTTTCATTATATCTCCTAGCCAATAGATACATCTTCGTAGATGTATTGATATTGTTCTGGTGTTGATTTGTTTCTTCCTCAAATTTTAATAACTTGTGGAATTCCAAATTGACCCATTATCATGACAAAAATCAATGATAATTTTCCAACAATTGAAATGCTATTAGTAATTCCAATTGAAAGTCCTGAGTTACCAAAAGCTGAACATATTTCAAAAAATACCATTAACATTGTGTAATTTTCATTATGGGCAGTTTTAGCAACATTAGGAATAGTTGCAAACACAACTATTGTAAATATTGCTGCTAAAAATAAAGCGATGGTAAAAACGTTAATTGCTTTAATCAATGTTTCTTTCCCGATTTGACGTCTAAAGGCATGCACATTTCTCTTACCGCGAATTGTTGTCAAGATACTTAAAAATATAACGGCAATGGTAGTGTTACGAATTCCACCAGCTGTTGAAACTGGTGAGAATCCCACAAACATTAGAATTGCGTGAACTAAAACCGTTGGTTGGGTAAAGTTAAAATAATTAACCGTAGAAAAACCAGCTGATCGTGTTGATTTGGTTTGGAAGAAAATTGCAAATAATTTGCTTCAAGTACTTCCATATTCGCTTTGATTTCAAAAGGCATCTTTATCTTTAGCTGTTGTTTCGAAGATAACTGTTAAAGTTAATCCAACAACCGTTGTTACCACATATGCTATTAGAGTAAATTTGGTAAATAAACTAAAGCGATGACGTGGTGAATTTTTATTAGTTGAAATAATTTTTTTTCAAATGTCATATATAACCGGAAAACCAATACCACCAATTAAGAAAATTATTATAGTTACGATTTGTAGTCCAAAATCATGGTAGTATGGTTGTAAACTTTTATCTCCAATAATATCAAATCCAGCATTGTTAATTGAAGAAATCGCATGGAAGATGCCATATCTTAGTGAAAGAGAAAAATTTTGATATGGATTATAAGCTGATTTAACATAAGGATTAAAAATGTGATTATTTGTGACACTAGCTTTGGCATCGTTGAAATATGGACTTGGGTTGTAATAGAACATAAAAGTAAAAATCAATGAAGACATCAATGTTACAATGATTAAAAAACTAATTGAAATTTTAATCATTTTTTTTGTTTCAGAAACATTGCTTGCTCCACGCTCAGTTAACGATACTTGATTATTAAAAATACTAGATTTAAATCCTAAAATTGATTGAAATAGATAAACTTTAAAAGTAAAAATTCCAATTCCACCGACGACAATGCAAAAAGCAATAATAGCCTGTCCAAACTCATTGAAGGTTTCAGAAATTGTTACTGTTGTTAGTCCAGTGTCACTAAAAGCTGATGAGGCTACAAATAGCGCATCTAAATAATTAATTTTAATTCTATTGCCATTTTCATCAAAATTATGTGACATATTCCAATAAAGTAAAATCGACATAAAAAGGGTAAATAAAACATAAATTAGAAAGATATATCTAATTGTTCCGATTTTTCTTAAAAATCTAAAAATGATATTTCCATGTCTTATTTTCGATTTTTTTCTAGTCATAGTTAAAAATTTTACCACTTTCCATTAATTTTCTAAATTTCTAGCTTTTTGGCGATATTTTTACACTTTTTTTACCTTTGTTAGCACATTTTTTTGCCATTTTTTTAATTAGAAAGTAATTTTTAGCAATTTTATATATTAAATTTGCGGAAATGATAACATTTATAAATATTGTTTTTTGAATAAAAAAATTGCAAATATATAGGGAGATAATCTTATGAAATTATTTAAAAAAGTGCGTGAAGTTTGCATTATCGGAATTGGACGCTATGGTTCTGCTATTGCCGATCAATTACTAAAGGATCGAGAAAATAATGTTCGGGTAGTATTAGTTGATGGTGATGAAAAACACTTAATTCCGTATAAAGATGAAGTGGAAATGATCTATGTTGCCGATTGTGCAGAACAAAAAACCTTAGAGGCCTTGAATGTTACTGATTTTGATGTTGTTATTGTTAGTGCATCAAATAATATTGAAATCGTGGCAGCCTTGGCAGAAATGGGAGTTAAATCCATTATTGCTAGAGCAACATCACCGCGGCACGCTCAGGTGCTAAGACAAATTGGAGTTACTTCAATTGTCTCACCAGAAGAAGAGGCCGGTAAGAGAACTGCTTTAATAGTTGCTAACCCAAATCTTACCCTTTATTCAAAGAATATGGTTGAGTTACAAGACGGGTTTGTTAGTGCCTCAATTCACATTAAAAATGTTGATATGTTTAATAAAAAAATTAGCGAATTAGGTTTTCGAAATAAATACAATGTTTCAGTAACAATGATTAATCGAAATAATATGACATATCTACCCGAAGGTGATTTTGAAATTTTAGAAAATGACTTACTAACATTTATCGGTAAGACTGAAGATATTGTTGACGCCCTTGAATTCTGTGCCAACTCAAAAAATAATAGAAATACAAAAGAGAGATAATATGAAAAACATTAATAATAAATTATTAGAAAAATTTGAACAAGAATATGATAAAAATTTAGCAAACAAAGTAATTGAAAATGCTATTTTTAAAAATGGTATTAAACAAAGCTCAATTAATAATGAAACTACCAAAAAACATAATTTTGAATTTTCAGTTGAAATTAAAGCCGGAAATATCACTAATCAAAAACAAAGTGGTCGCTGCTGGATTTTCGCTGCTTTAAATGCTGTAAGATTAAAAATTATGGATGAACTAAAAATTGAATCATTAGAACTATCACAGAATTTCATTCATTTCTATGATAAATTAGAAAAAGCCAATGTTTATCTATCATGAGTTATGTCAGAGGGATTAGAAGTAGACAATGAAGATCACCTATTTCGTTTGTTTAATAAAGAACCGGTTAGTGATGGGGGATATTGAGAATTCTTTACTAACATTATAGAAAAATATGGAGTTTGTCCAAAGCAAGCAATGAATGAATCATTTCATAGTGAAGCCACCGCGGAGATGGTAACTCAAATTAATTGAAGATTGAAAGCTTACACCGCTAAAATGCGCTCAGAGTATGCTTTATCAAAAAATTTAGCTAAAGTTCAAATCTTAAAAGAACAAGCCTTGTCAGATGTATATAACATATTGATTAAGTCACTTGGCAGACCACCAAAACAATTTACTTTTGAATTCCGCAATAAAGATAAAGAATTTCAAAGAATTGAAAATATTAGTCCATTAGATTTTTACAATAAATATGCTAAAAACTTTTTAGATAATAAAGTTGACTTAGTTGCTGATCCTCGTCAAAAATATGCGCAAAATCAACTACTAGTTTCAAAATACATCAAAAACGTAGAAGAAGGTAAACCACTAACAATGCTAAATATTGACCTTCAAATCATGAAAAAAGCAATGATTGAACAACTAAAAAATAACGAAAGCGTTTGATTTGGTTGCGATGTTGGTAGTTTCTCATCACGTGATGGAATTATGGATGTTGATTTATATGATTTTGATCTTACTCTAACTAAAACTCCAGAATTTAGTAAGCAAGAGCGCTTTGAATCACGAGCATCAACAATTAGTCATGCTATGAATATGCTTGGAGTGAATTTAGATAATAATGGCAATGTCATTAGCTGAAAGGTTGAAAATAGTTGAGGCGATAACAGCGGCAGAAAAGGTTATTTTTCAATGAGTGATAAATGATTTGATGAATATAATTTTATGGCAATTATTGACAAAAAATACCTTCCTGCAGAAGTCATAAAAGCCTTAGAAAAGCAACCAATTGAAATTTCACCTTTTGACCCATTAAGTTAAAAATAAGAAAAGAAATCTCAAATAATTTTGGGATTTTTCTTTTATTTTATTTATTTCAACATTCAATATTTATTATACCTTTATCATATTAATGTATAATCTATAAATATTAAGGATTATCTATAATATGATTGGCATTGACTTGGTTAAAATTAGCAGATTTAAAAAAATTAGAAAACACCATATTGCTAAATTTTTGCACCCTTGTGAAATTGTGGAATGAGAAAAATTAAACAAAAGAAATCAAACTCGATATTTAGCAAGCCGTTGGGCAATAAAAGAAGCAATTTATAAAGCTGATAATAAATATTGAAATTTTCCCAAAATTTTAATTCGTAAATCAAAAAATGGGAAATACGAATTTGAAGATTTTGAAATATCAACAACAAATGAAGACAATCATGTAATAGCCATGATATTTAAATTAGGAGGAACAAATGAAATTAAAAACTAGAGTTTTTTGAAGAGCTCTACCAATTGGAATTAATATTCTAAAACTGTCAGGAAAGGCCAGTCGCAATCTTAAAATGCCTGAATATTATCGAACTGATGAAAAAAATTACTTTTTACAGAAGCACCTTTCAAAAATTTTAGATCATCTAAATGTTAAGTTAAAAGTTAATGGATTTGATAATGTTCCGAATGGCCCTTGTTTATTGATTCCCAACCATTCAACTTATCTTGATCCACTTATTATGTTTTCAGCTTTGTGAAATCATGGCGACGGCAAAAAGCAGAGTAAATTAGTAAATTTTATTGCTAAAAAAGAAACACAAGGAAAAAAGAGAATTAAAAAAATTGCTGAATTAGCAAATACCCATTTTATTGATACTAAAAAACCAAGAGAAGCACTTGAGGTTCTTAACAATTTTGGTAAATTTGTAAAGAAAAATAAATCATGTGGAGTTATTTTTGCTGAAGGGACAAGAACAAGAGATGGTAAATTAGGAAATTTTAACAGTGGAGCATTTCGGGTAGCCCAATCAAATTATCTGCCAATTATTCCTGTCACCATTAATAATGCTGCTAATGCCCTAGATTGAAAAAGAAATAAACCATTGGAAGTAGAAGTAACTTTCCATCATCAAATTAAACCAATTCAATTTCAAACAATTGATTCAAAAGCATTAGCTGAAAGCGTGAAAAAAATTATTGCATCAAATTATATTGATCAAACAATCACCTCAAAAGAAACAATTAAAAACATTTATTCAAAAAGAAATAAAAAGTAAGTAAGAAGAAAATATGAATGAAATTTTAAAACCTGAAATTAGAGAGATTTCTCTAAACGAAAATGAAAATAATGAATCTGAAAAACAAGAATTAATAAAAGATAAAAGAGTTTTTAAATTAGGTAATTTTGATGGACCACTTGATTTATTAGTCACTTTAATTAAGGAAAAAAATATTAGTATTTTTGATGTCGATTTATTAGAGTTGGCTAATCAATATTTAGAAATTATTAAAAATTTACAAGATTATGAAGTTGATATTGCTTCTGAGTATTTAGTAATGGCTGCGACTTTGTTACAACTAAAAGCAAGAATGGTTTTACAAGATCCAGCTGCCGAAGAAGAAATTAAAGAAGAGAAAAAACGATTACTTGAACAAATTGCTGAATATGAAAAGTTCAAAGAAATCTCTTTACTACTAAGAGAACAAGAAGAGAAAAGAAAAGATTTATATTCAAAAGAACCAGAAGATACTGAAGAATTTGAAAAAGATTATGACACAAGCATTTTAGATGGCCATTCAAACAGTTCTAAACTTGTCATAACATTAAGAAAAATGTTTGAAAGAACATATGCCGAAATCATAAGAAATATTACGATTGAAACAATTGCTGTCAGTCCTGAAGAGCAAAAAAAGCGAATTATTGCTTTATTTAAAAATAAAAATATATTAACATTTGAAGAAATTTTCAATGTTCCAAGTGTCGGTCATTTTGTTATCACACTTTTAGCAGTTTTAGATTTAGCAAGACAACAAATCGTTGTTTTAGAACAAGAAAACAATGAAGGAATAATTATTTTCAAAAAGGGGATAGAATATGAAGAATAAAATTATTGAAGCATTGCTATTTATTCAAGGTAGTGAAGGAATTAGCTCTGAGCAAATTAAAGAAGTGTTTAAACTAAACACCATTCAAGAAGGTCGAAAACTTCTAAGAGATTTTAAGGACAATTTTAATAAACAAGATCGTGGAATTAAAGTTTATGAATTTAATGATGTTTTTAAATTTTTAACTGTTGAATCTGTCAAAGAATACATCACCACATTGGTAACCATTACAAGAAAACAAAGACTATCAAATGCGGCAATTGAAGTTGCTGGAATTGTAGCTTATAAGCAACCCGTTACACGTTCAATGATTTCAAACATTCGGGGAGTAATCAGCGACGGAATTGTGGCTAGTTTACTAGAAAAAAATATAATTGAAGAAGTTGGTTTTGCTTCAACACCTGGAAATCCTATTTTATATGGAATTACTAATAAATTCTATGACTACTTTAAAATTAAGACATTAGCAGAATTGCCTAATTTCCCAGAATTTAGCCGTTATTCAAGTGAAGATGAAGAAATGTTAGATAAAGACTTTAACTTATTCGATTCACAAAGACAAGATAATAACGAAAACGTACTAATGTCATCTGAGGACGAATAATATGATGAAATTTATTGCAAAAAAAGACGATGTTAATCGAATTCTTTTTAAATATGTTGTAAAAATGTGTAATAACGTTCCGATATCAAAAATTGAAAAAATCTTCCGAGAAAAAGATATCAAAGTTAATGGGCAAAGAACAAAAGATAAACAATATAAACTTCAATTAGGTGACACAATTGAAATTTATGGAATTTTTGATGCATTTAAGGCTCAAGAAGAGAACCTTGCAAAAATTAATTTTAAAGTGATTTTTGAAGATAGCAATTTATTAATCGTTGATAAAGCAACAAACATTGCTATGCACTCAGAAGAAAATTCACTTGACAAACAAATTCTTAAATATTTAAATTATCGAAAAACATCTTCATTCCAACCAGCATCAATCGGAAGATTAGATAAAAAAACTAGTGGAATAGTAATTTATGCTAAAAACTATAAAACATTGGTTGAATTTGAAGCTAAACAAAATAATTTTGAAAAAGTTTATCAATTTGTTTCCGATTTCGATGAAGACATCTTAGATATTACCGTGCGACTAAAAAAAGATATCAAAAATGAAAAAATGGTGGTTGATCCAAAATTTGGAGTTAAAGCGCGGACAATTTTTTACAAGGAAAACAAACGTAAATACGCAAGAATTCTAACTGGAAAAACTCATCAAATTAGAGCAACATTAGCTTCACTAAATTGCCCAATTTTAGGTGATTTAAAATATGGTGGTAGATTTGCTAAAAGATTATTTTTACACTCATATTCAATAAAATTAAAAAACCTAAGCGAAGAATTTAGTGATTATAATGGACAAATATTTATTTCATTACCAAAATGATAGGAGCTAAAAATGGATAATAAAGAATTAAAAACTTTAGCGAATTATCTACTATTTGATCCAAGTGATGAAGTTCTATCATTGACAAAAAATTTGCTTCAGCAGATTGACGATGGTTTAAAAGAACTTCATGCCCTTGATTTACAGAATTTAAAACCACTGTCACACATTAATGAAAAACCTATCTCTTTTAAAGACCTTCGTAGTGATGAAATTGACGAAGATATTTATTTAAATAAAAGTAATGTTCTATCAAATGCCACTAACCACGATAAAGAATTTGTAATTATTAAGAAGGTAATCAATGAAGAATAAAAATATTCAAGAAATTATTAAAAAATTACAAAACAATGACAATAATGCAATTGCTCATGTTTTTGAACATGCCAGCTTAAAAAATAGTGGTGTCTTAGCAAATACTGTTTTTAGTATTAAAGATAATTATGCAGATAAAGAAGTAGTTTGTGGTGCTTCTTCAAAGATATTAAGTAATTTTAAACCTGCTTATAAAGCGACAGTCATTAAGTTGCTTGAAGAAGCCGGCGCGACATGCGTTGCGAGAACTAATTTAGATGAATTCGGAATGGGTGGTTCAGGTGAATATTCAGCTTATGGAATTATTAAAAATCCACTTAACAAAAATTATTTAGTAGGAGGCTCATCATCAGGGGCAGCAGCAACATTTTTTACTGAACTTGATTTTGCCATCGGATCTGATACTGGAGATTCAGTTAGAAAACCAGCCTCAAACATTGGAAAAGTCGGGTTTAAGCCAAGTTACGGCGCAATAAGTCGCTATGGACTTTTTGCCTTTGCTACTTCGCTTGATACTGTGGCATTTTTTACTCATAATGTTCAAATGACTGCATTATTAAGTAGTGTTCTATACAAACAGGACTTAAAACATGATTTAACCTCAATTGATTTAAGTTTTAAATATGATGAAATTCAAAAAAACAAACCACAAAAAGTTGCCTATTTAGATTGTTTTGATAAATTAAGTGATGCTACTAAAAAAGCATATGAAAATGTAATTAATAAATTAAAAGCAAACAATGTTGAACTTATTAAAATCAGCATTGATGAAAAATTATTTAAATCAATTGACACAATTTATAAAATTATTGCTTTTTCAGAAGCAGCATCAAATTTAGCTAATTTAACCGGCATTCAATTTGGTAAGCGAATTGAAGGTGAAAATTGAAGAGATAGCTTTATTAAAACTCGCTCACAAGGTTTAGGAAAAATGGTGCAATCGAGACTAATTTTGGGATCTTATTTTCTAAAATCAGAAAACCAAATTAAATATTTTGTCAAAGCTAAACAAATGCGAAGATATTTAAGTAATTATTTTACAAAAATTCATCAACAAGCCGATTGTTTTATCTATCCCGCTTCAAATGATTCCGCTCCTTTGATTAATAAGAAATATCAATCTTCATACATGGACTACATTTTAACTTATGCAAATTTAGTTGGTAATCCTTCATTAACTTTAAAAATGGGAGAAGATGATAATAAAATGCCATTTAATTTAGCAATTGATACTGAAATTTATACCGATAAAAAATTGTTAAATTTTGCTTTATACTTTGAAGAGCTATTAGGAGAGAAATATGAATAGTGATTGAGAAATGGTGATTGGCATTGAGATTCATTTAGAACTTAATACCAAAACCAAAATGTTTTCACCGGTGGAAAATTCATTTGGCAAAGAAGCTAACCAATTAGTTTCTAACATTGACTTAGCTTATCCTGGTAGTTTACCACTTCTAAATTCGCAAGCAATAGTTAAAGGTATAAAATTGGCTAAAGCTTTAAATATGGAAATTGATAAATTAGTTAGATTTGACCGAAAAAATTATTTCTATCCTGATTTAACAAAGGGTTATCAAATTACCCAACAATTCAATCCAATCGGAAAAAATGGAGAAATTAAAATCAAAGTTGCTGGGCAATGAAAAGATATCGCCATTGAAAGAATTCATTTAGAAGAGGACACTGCTAAATCAATTCATGAAGGCGAATTGACTAAAATAAATTACAATCGGGCAGGAGTTCCTTTAATTGAAATTGTTTCAAAACCGGTAATACATTCTGCAAAAGAAGCTGTCGCATATGTTGAAGCTATCCGTCAAACCGCTTTAGCTTTAAATATTAGTGATGCTAAAATGAATGAAGGTAGTTTAAGAACTGATGTAAATATTTCAGTTCGCCCAAAAAATAGTGGCGAACTACGAACAAGAGTGGAAATTAAAAATTTAAATTCACTATCAAATGTTGAAAAAGCAATAGAATATGAAGTTGAACAGCAAATAAATAATTATTTATTAAATAATTTAGTTGAACAATGTACAAAAAGATTTGATGAAAATAGTGAAAAAACTATTATGATGCGATCAAAAAGTGATGCTATTGATTATAAATACTTTCCTGATCCAAATCTTCCTTATATTGCCTTAGAAGATGATTTTATTAACGACATTAAAATTGAAGAAACACCATTTCAACGAGAAATGCGTTACATTGCAACTGGATTAAATCAAGTACAAATTGGTCAATTGTTGAATAACTTTGAGTATGCTAATTATTTAGATGCAATTAAAGCCAAAGATAGTAAAAAAGCTGCAAATTTATTCTTTTCAGAGATTATTAGCTATCTAAATTTAAATAAAAAAACTATAGCCGAATTTAACATGACAGTAAATGAAGCTACTCAACTAATTAATTTGGTAATTGATGGCAAAGTTAATAAAGCTAATGTAAAAAAAATTATTGAAATTAAAGATCATGAAAACCTTGATATTTTAAAAATTATTAATGACAATGATCTAATGGTCAAAGAAATAAACATATCACTTGACCAAATAATTGACATCATTCTAGAAGAAAATCCTGAACTTGAAAGTACCTTTACTAAAAATTTAGATAAAGCAAGTAAATTTTTAGCAGGGCAAATCATGAAAAAAACTATGGGAAAAGCAAAAATTGATGAAATTAATCAAAAAATCAAGGAAAGGTTTAAATAGTGTTTAATAAAAAACCAAATAAAATTAAAACCGGATGACAGAAAAAAGATGATAAAGAAAATTCTTCTGGAAATAAAGTATTAGTTAATTCATCACAAATTGTTGCCAACCGCAAAAAGAAAACTTTCATAGAAAAAATAATGAAATGAATAATTTATGGCATTTTATTTGTAGCAATTCCGCGATATATTCGTTCATCACGAAGTAAAGGAAAAGAAATTGTTAATACGACATATGACAAAATCAATTCAAATGAGTTTGCCTTTGTTCCGGCTGGATATGCTCTATATTTATTCGTTTCATTCATTCCGATTATTAGCCTTTTATTAGGGACAATTGGTTCAATTAGTGAGCGATATGAACTTGTTTTGAGATCAGTTATTCTAGGGGATATTATTCCTGGGATTTCTGATGTTATTCCGGTTATTTCTTCACTTTGAAAAAGTGGAGCTGGAGCTGCGCTAGGATTTGCAGTGTTCGCTTTATCGGTTATCTGACTAGCATCAAAAGGATATTCAAAATTCATTTTTTCAATTGATGCTCTATACCGTCACAATTCATCACATCGAATGATTAAAACTCGAGTTAAGGGATTTGCCGTTAGCTTAACAATTTCAATTATGCTAACTATTTTCTTACTTTGTTTAACCGCATTTGTTACTTTTTTAATTGATTTACTATACCCAGATGCTCTAAATAACATTATTAACTCAAAAGAACCAACACAAACAAAATTAAATTTAGATTGACAATTTAAGTTAGTCTATTGAATTACCGTTATTATTTTCTTACCAATAGTAACTTATCTATCATTTTTATCCTACTTTAAATTTGCACCAAACTTCAAATTAAAATTTTCACAAGCTCACCCTGGCGCATTAATTGCCTCAATACCAATTGCTGTGTTTATCTTACTATTTGGATCAATTTCATCAGCGATAGATTATAAAAAATTTGGAGTCGTGGCAACGTTTATGTATGTTATTTTACTTCTTAGTGTAACAGCATATTTCATTTATACAGGTGTTATTATTAATTCAAGTTTTTATCATACTTTTATTAATCAACCAACGATTGAAAAATCAAGTTTATGAAGAAGGAGAAAATTTCACATTTAAACATTTAAATTTATATAAAGTTTATTATAAATAACTAATATAGATTTATTCAAAAGTTTATCTGTTATATAATTTTAATGTAAAAGAAAGGAAACTAATGGAATCAAGAATACCAGGGGGAATTAAGCATTACCTAAAATGAGTACGATCTCAAACCAATATTTCATACCGCAAATGAAATTCAAAAAGAATTGCATTTGTTGGGGTTTTGATTGCGGTTTCAGTTGTGTTTTTCATCATTTCAGTTAGAATTCTTCCGATAAGTGCCTTACCAAGTTTTAAATTTAGTTTTATTGGTCTTCCAATTAAAATAACTGGATTTATTTTTGGGCCAGTTGTGGGACTTATTACCGGAATATTAGCAGATTTAATCTCCTTTGCCCTCATTCCAACTTATTACAACTTTTTATACACCTTAGCGGTGGCAACAGCTGGTTTTGTTCCGGGTTTAATTGCTTATTATTTCTTTAACATTAATGAAATTTTCTTCTCTCGTAACTATCGGATTTATAAATTTAAGGAAATTGTTGAATATTTTAAGGTTCAATACTCTGAAGCCTTAATGCGTGGAAACTCAGAAGATCTACAATATTTTTCGGAAAAAATTGCTTTCTACGAAGTCAAAATTATCTTACTTGAAAATAAGAAAAAACCAACTGCGATGATTAATTTTAGCTTTGTTTCAACTCTAATTATGTTGGGATTGCAAATCTTAATTATATTAATCATTTTTGCCAAACTAGATAATTCTATATTTGAACATAACCGTCTTATTAAAAATAAACAGTTTTATATTTTTCTAACATCATCAGGTTTTATTCTAATGGGATTATTTGTTATTTTATATCGTATATTTTTAAAAAAGAAATATCAAACCTTTATTGAAGTAATGGCAATTATCTCATTTTGTGCTATTTTAGAATTTATCAACGTTATTCTGCTTTCATTAGCTGATGCTCAAACTCTAAAAACAGATTTCTGAGTTAATATGACCGCTCAAACTTTACTTAGTCCAATTAAGATCTTCTTTAATTTAGGAATTATTCTTGCTACTTATAAAATCGTTGCTCCACTTGTTAGATCAAAAGAAGGTGACCGTTTCTAATGGACGCAAAAAAAATTACCGCCCTAAAAATTATTAACCTAAAAATCGTTGAAGAAAACAATAATAATTTCAAAACATTAATTAATAATTTAAGTTTTTTAGTAAATTCAAATAATGTTTTAGGAATTCTAAGTGATGATGAAAAAATTAGTAGCAAAATATTTAACACTATTACAAACAGTAATATTAAATTAAGTAAGTATCAAGGTTTTATTGAATTCGAATTAGACCAAAAAGAGTTTTATTTCACCCATAAACATTCTGAATTCCAAAGAAATATTGGATTTGGTTTTAATGAAGATATCACTAACAGTGCCAAAAATAATGTCACTGTTTTTAGTTATTTAAAGAAATACATTACTGAAAATAAAATTGTCAAAGGATTCTCATCACAGTTTATTCATAAATGAAATAAAGCTTATCAAGACTATCGGATCTTAATTAAAAACAAATATGCCGCAATTACTTTAAATTTACAAAAAGACATTAGTAAAGATATTAAGACTTTAGCAAGCTATCTCATTGAGGCTAGAAACAATAATGTGAATTCCAATAATTTAATTGAATTAAACCAAATTCTTGATTATGCCAGTGAAAATTATTTGAAAATTATCAGTACATTTCGCGTACAAGAATTAATGTTGCATAATTTTACTCGGACAATTCTTAAAAAATACACTGACGGAGTTTCTTATTTTAATAAACTTGAATATCTTAGAGCAAAAGCTGAATATGAAGAACTTAATCGAAAATATCTCAACCTAGCTCCAAAGAAAAATTATTTAATTGAAAAAGTAAAAAAAATAAAAAATACTGTGCTCTCAGTCATTGAAAAATGATTACGAGGTTTTAAACATTTAAGAAAAATCATGATTGATTTAAAAAATGACAATCGCCAAATTATCAATCAAATTCGAAAAAATGCTAGTGGTAGTCAATATTTATATTTATACAAAAACTTTTGTTTTAATAAAATGATTTTAAAATTTATTAGCCGATATAAATACAAAATTATGCGATTAAAACATGAAGATATTAATCAATTAATAGAAGATATTTTAATCTTAAAACCCACAATTACTTCAGAAGCTAATATTCTCTCTTCGCGCGATTCTAGAAATAAAAACCGCCCACTAATTCGTCAAATTGTCGCAAGAAATTTCTTGCTTAATACCAAAGTTTTTGTTGATCGTTTCAGAACTAAAATTGCCAAAAATAAAATTAATATTGAAAATAATGCCAGTGGCAAAGATGCAACAACATTACTATTTGATAGTAATAATGTCAACATCGAAAAGCTTAAATTAGCAGAAAGTAAATATCGTGAAGCCAAAAACGAATATTTATGAAATTTAGAAACTATTGGGAATAACCTTCAAAAACAAACTAAAAAACAAAACCGGGAAGCCGATGGACTTCGCAAGGCTAATATAAAAAATTATAATTTAATTCAAAAACTACTAAATTCTCTAATTAAAAAGAATAACAATAATATAACTAGTTCTAATGAAAATAATAGCGCGATGATTCATAAAAAAATTCAGTCATTGCAAACCTATGAGTTAATTTTAAATAAAATGTTTGCTGATTTCAAAGATTATAATCACGTTATTAACTTTCATAAATTCTCTGCGGCAAGAACAAAAGCTGTCAATACGCTAATTACCAAAATGATAATCTATGACATTCTAATTAATGCTAATATCATTGTCGATGATGCCGTTAAAGATATGGCATCATTAACTGAAGAGCAAATTATTAAACTTGAAATTCAAAAGATTTTAATTAATAGTCCGAACATTGTTATTGTCGGTCAAGGAATTTCAAAATTACGTAGTGGTAGTCAATTTGAAATTCTTGCCAAGCTTAATAAATATATTTATGATCATCACAATATTGGTGTGTATTTTTTAAATGATATCAAACTGGCTGCCAAAGTTACTTCATCGCTAAACATTATTAGCCGCAATAAAGTTGTTGAGGAAGGTAGCACAAGTCAAATTATTAAAAATCCAATTAATCCATACGTTAAAAAAATGCTATTATTTGATGATGAACAAACAATTAGTAGTTATGAAGACTTTATTGCTAAAAATGACATCTATGAAGATATCATTCAATTCAAAATAGAAGACAATCATTATATTCGCAGCACATGAACACAAATCGCTAAATGAGTTAATAAAGATAATTTGAAAAATGAAGAATTGAAAAAATTATTTTTCTATGAGACACAAGAAATTGGAAATAGTGAGGCTAGTGTTGATGATAAAATTGATTTTGAAGAAACCAAAATTATTGACTTAACAAACTTATTTGATATAAAAAAATATAAGGGAAACAATATGAATAAAACATTTAACCATAAAGTGGTTGAAGAAGGGCGAAATGATAAGTGAAAATCATTAAAATCCTTCTCAACTCATGATAAAAGTAAACCACCATTTACCATAATTCTACCGCCGCCGAATGTCACTGGTAAACTTCACATTGGCCACGCACTTGATACATATCTTCAAGACACTATTATTCGTCATAAAAAAATTAATGGATATGATGTAATGTGAGTACCAGGAAAAGATCATGCCGGAATTGCCACCCAGGCTGCCGTTGAGAAACAATTAGCAATGAATAAAGTTAATAAATACGACTTGGGAAGAGAAGCTTTTATTAATGAAATTTGAAAATGAAAAGAAGTTTACTCAAAAAATATTTCAAATCAATGAGCTAAATTAGGTTTAGCCCTAGATTATGATATAGAACGTTTCACCTTTGACAAAGATGCTAATGAAGCCGTTATGAAAGTTTTTGTAAAATTATTTAATGATGGACTAATTTATCGTGATCGAAAACCAATTAATTGAGATCCAAAACTTCAAACTGCGCTTTCAAATATTGAAGTCGTAAATGTGGAAACTAAACAAAAACTTTACTATATTAAATATCCAATTAAAAACAGCGAAGAAGCAATTATTGTGGCTACCACAAGAACAGAAACCTTGCCATCTGATGTAGCTTTAGCGATTAGCCCACACGACTCAAAATACAGCACTTTAATTAATAAAACTATAATTCATCCTTTAACCAAAAAAGAGATTCCAATTGTTGGATCAGATTTAATTGATCCAAAATTTGGAAGCGGAATTATGAAAGTTTCAGCTCATGCAATTGATGATATTACTATTATTAAAGAAAACAATTTAGAAATTAATGAGTGTATTGATAAGTATGGAAAAATGACAGCTGTGGCTCATGAATTTGAAGGTTTAGATCGTTTTGAAGCAAGGGAATTGATTGCTAAAAAATTAGAAAGAGAAGGCTACATTTATAAAGTTGAAGATATCATCTCAAACGTTGGTCGTAGTGAAAGAAGTCAGAGCGTGATTGAAATATTAGTTCAACCCCAATGATTTGTTAAAATGAATTCCCTAGCTAAATTACTGCTAAAAAATCTGAGTGATGAAGATGGTGTAAAATTTATTCCAAAAAAATTCGAACAAAACCTAATTCAATGAATGGAAAATGTTCACGATTGAACAATTAGCCGACAAATCTGATGAGGACACCGTATTCCTGCTTGATATAACAAAGATAAAATACTAGTTCAAGTTGAAAAACCAATTGGAGCAGGATGAGTTCAAGATGAAGATGTTCTTGATACATGATTTAGTTCCGCTTTAAGCCCTTTTGTCTTTTTGGGATGACCACAAGACAAAACTAAATTAAAACGCTATTTCCCAACTACACTTCTAGTTACTGGTTATGATATTATTTTCTTTTGAGTTGCGCGAATGTATTTCCAAAGTTTATATTTTATGGAACAAAAGCCATTTAATGAAGTTTTAATTCATGGTTTAGTTAGAGATGCCCAAGGAAGAAAAATGTCAAAATCATTAGGCAACGGAATTGATCCCATTGGAGTAATTGATCAATATGGATCTGACGTGCTAAAAATGTCATTAATTTTTCACTCAACTCCTGGACAAGATATTAATTACGGTGATGAAAAAATTCAAGTAGCACGATTATTTTTAAATAAATTCTGAAATATTGCAAGATATATCGCAAATATCAAAATAACTTTATCTGAAGTGATAAATTATGAAAAATTAGATAATTACGATTTTTGAATTTTAAATAAATTTTTAGAATTTAAAAACCGTGTTAATCAAAGTATGGATAAATATGAATTCACTATTGTTTTCAAATTATTACAAGAATTTATTATTAATGATTTTTCAAGTTGATATTTAGAATTTAATAAATTTAAGGATAATAATTACTTTATTCACTATTTATTTAGAGAAATACTAATTGTTCTTCATCCTTTTATGTCATTTACCACTGATTACTTATTTGAAAGTATTTATAAAGAAGAACTACTAGAAACTGAATTGTCAAATTTTTATGAGATAAGTGACTATTCAACGAATATTGCTGAAGTTGAATCACTAATTCAGTTAATTGCAACATTAAGAAAATATCGTGAAGATAAGAAAATTTCTAAATCAAAAACACTATTCTTTGCTGCTAATAAGCAAATATTTGACGAAAAAGCCATGCTAATTATCGAGAAGTTAAGTAACTTTAAATGAGAAGAAAATAATGATTTATTAATTAAGTTAAATGATATGCAAATATATATCAAACTAAGCGAAAATGACAAAAAAAATGAAATTGCTGAGCTTAATAAACTAATTGAACATGCTCAAAAAGAGATTGAATTTAATCAAAAATTCATTTTAAATCCAAAATTCATGGAAAAGGCTAATAAGCAAACAATCCAAGAAAAAGAGCAAAAAGTTAAGGAATTTCAAGAAAAATTAGCATTCTATAAAAAAGAATTAAGCGAAAAAATCACAAAATAAGCAGGAAACTGTTTATTTTTATTTTGTTTAAAAAAATTAACTTTTAATTAAATACTTTAAATAATTTTTAACTAATTTATAATTAATGTTATGAGTATAAATAATTATGATGCAAAAGATTTAAAAGTTTTAAAGGGTCTTGATGCAGTTCGAAAGAGACCAGGAATGTATATCGGGTCAACTGATTCTAATGGTCTTCACCACCTAATATGAGAAATTTTAGATAATTCTATTGATGAAGCTTTAGCGGGATTTGCTACCAAAATTAAGATTATTTTAAAAGCTGATGGTTCAGTTATTGTTGAAGATAATGGTAGAGGAATTCCTATTAATAAACATGAACTTGGTAAAACCGGAGTGGAATTAGTATTCACTGAACTTCACGCCGGTGGTAAATTTGGCGAAGGAGCATATAAAACAAGTGGCGGACTTCACGGAGTTGGATCATCTGTTGTTAATGCCTTAAGCTCAAAACTTGAAGTTTATGTTTATCGTGATAAAAAAGAGTATTTCACCGCCTTTGTTCAAGATAAAATCACTGAAAAAACTAGATGTATTGGACCTACTGTCAAACAAGGAACAAAAGTTCAATTCTGGCCAGATTATGAATTATTTAAAAAAGCTAAATTTTCAAGCGATGTTGTTAAAGAAAAATTGCGAGAATCAAGTTTTTTAATTCCAAATCTAAAAATTCATTACATTAATGAACTAAAAGAAGAAAATATAGTTTTTGAAACTGAAGAAGGGATTAAAGAGTACATCAAATTTATTGGCGAAGGCAAAAATTTTGTCGGCGATGTTTTTTATGCGCGGGGAATGGCAAATAATGGCATCGAAGTTGATGTTGCCCTAGTATACACTGACAATTACAATGAAACCATCTACAGTTTTGTCAATAATGTAAAGACGCGAGATGGTGGAACACATGAAACTGCCTTTAAAACCGCACTAACAAAAACAATTAATGAATTCGCTACTAAAAATAATTTAATTAAAAAAATATCGTTTGAAGGAAGTGATGTCCGGGAAGGTATCATTGCCGTAATATCACTAAAAGTCCCTGAAAGCATTCTTGAGTTTGTTGGACAAACAAAAGATAAATTAGGTACCCCTGAAGCAAGAGAGGCAGTTGAATATTTTGTTAGTGAAAAAATTAGTTTCTTTCTTAATGAAAACAAACAAATTGCGGAAAAAATTATCCACAAAATTAAAAAGTCTTATGATGCTAAAATTGCGGCAAGAAATGCGCGAAATGAAATTAGAAAAGCAAAAACTAAATTAGACAATAAAAAAATTCTTTCAGGAAAGCTCACTCCCGCTCAATCTAAGGACCCAAAAATTAAAGAACTTTTCCTAGTCGAAGGTGACTCAGCCGGAGGATCAGCTAAGCTTGGACGTAATCGGGTAACACAAGCAATCCTACCACTTCGTGGAAAAGTAATTAACACAGATAAAGCTAAATTAACTGATGTCTTAGCTAATGAAGAAATTGCGACAATTATTAATACAATTGGAGCAGGAATTGGTGAGGATTTTAATATTAAAAACTCACAATATAGCAAAATAATTATTATGACAGATGCTGATACAGATGGTGCACATATTCAGGTGCTTTTATTAACTTTTTTCTGACGTTACATGAAAAAATTAATTGAAGCGGGAATGATTTATATTGCACTTCCACCTTTATATAAAATTTCAATTAAGGGCACAAGTAAAAAAGAATTTTATGCCTGAGATGAAGATGAATTACGTGAAATCACTAACAAGTATAACAATTACGAAATTCAAAGATATAAAGGATTAGGTGAAATGAATGCTGACCAACTATGAGATACAACTATGAATCCCGCAAGTCGATCAATTATTCAAATCGCAATTGAAGATGAAGCTTTAGTTGAAAGAAATGTAACTACTTTAATGAGTGAAGATGTTACTAAAAGAAAAGCTTGAATTAATTCTTATGTTGATTTTTCAAATGAAGATGATTTTAAGATTAGAAAGTAGGTTATTTATATGAACAAGAATAAAAAAGAACAAATTGATCAAATAACTGAAAATATCATCGAGAGAAATATGGTTGACATTATGAATGAAAGATTTGGAAGATATTCTAAATATATCATTCAACAACGGGCTATTCCTGATTCACGCGATGGCCTTAAACCAGTTCAAAGAAGAATTCTATATTCAATGTGAAATTTAAAACTGCGCAACAAAGAGCCTTTTAAAAAATCGGCTAGAATTGTTGGCGATGTTATCGGTAGATATCACCCCCATGGAGATTCATCAATTTATGAAGCTTTAGTTAGAATGGCTCAAGAGTGAAAAAGTAATTATCCACTAATTGAAATGCATGGAAATAAAGGATCAATTGATGATGATCCCGCTGCTGCGATGCGGTACACTGAATCAAGACTTGAAAAAATTTCTGAATTAATGCTAAAAGATTTAGATCGAAAAGTTGTAGCTATGGCACCAAACTTTGACGACTCTGAATATGAACCTGTTGTTCTGCCAACACTATTCCCCAATCTACTAATAAACGGAGCTAAAGGAATTGCTGCGGGTTTTGCCACAGAAATTCCACCACATAATCTTGGAGAAGTAATTGACGCTACTATTGCCATGATTAAAAACCCAATCATTTCAATACCATCACTACTAAAAATTGTAAAAGGCCCTGATTTTCCAACCGGTGGAATTATTAATGGCACTGACGGCATTGAAAAGGCTCTTGAAACTGGACAAGGTAAAATTATGTTATCTTCACAGTATCAGTATGTCAAAAATAAGAAGGATGAAATTATTGGCATCGAAATTAAAGAAATACCATTTGGAGTTGTGAAATCAAAATTAGTAGCCGATATTGATTCAATTGCAATTGATAAAATCATTAGTGGTATTAAAGAAGTAAGAGATGAATCTGACCGAAGCGGAATTTCAATATACCTCGACCTTGAAGAAGATTCAAGCCCTGAAGCCATTATGACTTATTTAATGAACAAAACTGATTTGAGAATTAGTTATAACTATAATATGGTAGCAATCGATAATAATGCGCCATGTTTACTTAATTTACAAACCGCACTTTTTTCATATTTAACACACTTAAAAGAAATCAATACTAATGGTATTAAATTTGATTTACAAAAATATAAACTTCGACTTGAAATTGTCGAAGGATTTATCAAAGTAGCAGAAATCTCAGATGAAGTAATTAAAGTTATTAAAAATAGTGATAATTCAAAACGAGGCGTTATTGAAGCGTTAATTAGAGTCTTTAATTTTACCGAACTTCAAGCCACCGCTATTGCCGAACTTAGATTATATAAACTTTCACGAATGGATCAAATTGAATTTCAAAATGAAAAAACCATTTTAGAAGAAAATATTCAAAAATGTAATTTACTATTAAATGATCAATACGAATTTAACAAATTTCTGATAAAACAGCTACTAGAAATCAAAAAAGAATATGCAAAACCACGGAAAACTCAAATCACAGAAGAGAAAATTAAAACTGATGTTGATCATAAACTTCTTGCTAAAAATGAAGATTTCTATTTCTTCATTAGTAAAGAAGGGTACATCAAGAAAATTAATTTAAAAATCTTTAATGCTAATCAAATAAGTAATTACAAACTAAAAGAAAATGATATATTACAGTACTATGACAAAATTAATTCACTTTCAAAAATCATTTTCTTCACTAATTTAGGAAACTTCTTTATTCTTGAAGCACATATTTTAAAAGACAATGGTTGAAAAGAACTAGGAACTCACATTTCTACTTTTGTCTCGCTTGAATCAAATGAGCATGTTATTAGGGTAATGGAAATTGTTTCTTTTGATAGTTATATCGAGATTATCTTAATTTCAAAATATGGTTTTGCCAAAAAAGTAAAAATTAATGATTTTGACAGTAAATTAAGTGCAAAAAAACGCCGTTGTATGAGTTTCAAAAATAATGATGATGAACTTGTTGACGCAAAAATTGCCAATAATGAAAAAAGTATTTTTATTATTCTAAATAATGGTGGCTATTACTTTATTGATGAATCGGTATTTAATTCAACACTTGATCTAAAAGCCCAAGGCATTAAATTATTTTCAAAATTGCAAACTAAGGATAAAATATTTATTTCGGCATTTGCGATGTGTTCACCTTTTAATTCATTACTAATGATTACGGCTGATGGATATGGTAAAAAATGAAGAATTCAGGATATTGAATCAGTTCAAAGATGGGGACGAGGATCAAGGCTTTATAATGTTTTAAATAAAGTTGATTGCAAACCAATGCATCTAGAGGTTATTAGTGATAGCTTAGAATTTCTTTACACTAATTCTAATAATGAAATTTGCCACTTTGATTTAAATAAATTTGACCATGATAGCAGCAGAATTGACAAATTAATTAAACTAAATTATGATTTTCAAAATCCTGGAGCTTTAATTCAACCTATTAAGATTAATGAATTAAAAGATCTAAACTTTTATGAACAAGAGAATAGCAAAGTAAAATTTCTCGAAATTGAAAATGCAAGTAAAAATAATAAAAATTTCATTTTCGATACTCAAACAACTTTATGCCAAAGATATTATATTAATAATTTTGGCAGCAGTGAAGATCAAAGCCAACAATCAGAGTCACCTGATGACGAAGATGAAATTGCGTTATTTGCTGAAAATGAGATTAAATTAGAGCCCAAACGTTCATTTGAAGAAAAGATGGAAGCGATGAATCACATTAATGTTGACTCATTAATCGAAAAAGTTAAAGAAATTAAGAAAAAATAGATATAATAAAATAATTATTTTCATTTAATTATTTACCAAGGAGAAAAAATGCGTAAAGACGTTCGACTAGCTAATAAAGTTAGAGCTGAAAAAAGAGCTCATAAATTAGCATTAGAAAAAGCAAGAGCTCAAAGAAGAGCTGCTAAAAAAGCCCAAATGGCAGAAAAATAAGCAAATTATACAACTGCTTTTTTATTATTTTAATAATAAATTAATTTTTAAAAACCACTTAAAAGATTTAGTGGTTTTTTTAATTTACTAAAAAAATGTAGGTCTAAGTTAAAAAAATATGTAATTACCATTTATATGTAAAAACAAATTTATTTTTGGTATTTTTGTGAAATAATTGAAGGTATATGTAAGTAAGGAGAAGACAATTTATGAAAAAGAAAATATTTTTAAGCACAATGATACTTTCAATTATTCCGATAACTACACTTGTTGCAGCTGCGTGTGATAATAATGATAGTAAAACAGAAAAACCAAAGGATATAACTCCACCTGCAAATGGCGGCGAAAATACAATGAAAACCCCAGGTGAAAACGAAAGAAAAGAAAATCAAGCTGGCGGAGAAGATAATAAAAATACAGACAAAAAAGAAATAATGAGCAACCAACCTGATAATAGTGGAAACACAACCAACCAAATGGGTGAAAAAACTGAAAATGATCAAGTCAAAAAAGAAATGATGGGCGACCAACCTGATAAAGGCAAGAACCAAAAAGATCAGACGAATGGGAAAACCGATACCGGTAAAGGCAAAAACAACCAAAAGGGCGAGCAATCAGACACTGGCAAAGAAAAAGGAAAAGACAAAACAATGAGTAAAAAACCTAATGCTAGCAAAGATACAAGTAAGCAAATGGGCGCAAAACCCGACACTAGTGATAAAATGAATGGGAAAACTCAGAATGATGACAAAAACAAACAAATGGGCGATGAAAAGGATCAATCCGACAAAGGAAATAATGTAAACCAAGATAAAGATTCTAGTATACAAAAAAATCCATCAGAAAATAATCAAAAACCAGAATCCCCTAATAAAAAACCAAAAGAACCCAAACCTGATAAATTAAACGAAGAAAAGGATACAGAAATTGATAATTCATTTTTAAACTTTAAAAATATGGCAAATAACATTTTAATTATTGTTGAGGAAAATAAAGATACTTTAATAAAAAAATTAAATGATGATAAAAATAAACTATTTTATAATTATAAATACAAAAAATTTTATTTTGCGCCAAAACGTCTTAAAAATGACCTTGTAAAAAACATGTTCAAAATGAGCAAAAATGACAATAAAGAACTTATAAAGACCAAAATTGATATTCCTAATCAAACAAGATTTGTTTCAAGTAATCAAAAGGAAAACACAAAACCTGAGGAAGAATTAGCTTTTAAATATGAAAATGAAAAGTTAACAATTAAATATAAATTGGCAAAACAAAATGGTCAAAATGTTAAGGATGTATCTGAAGAATTTACCACTACTATAGAATTAAAAAATAAGGAATAATAACTATGAAAAAGAAAACAATATTAAGCATTTTAACATTAACAACATTACCAATTTTGCCTTTAGTGGCAGCTTCTTGCTCACAAGGTGGAGACAAAAAACAGAACCCTGAAAATGGCCAAAACCAAGCTGGAAAAATCCAAGATGGAAATCAAAGTGGTGGTAACAATAATCAAGGTGGTAATAGCCAAGGTGGAAATGGTGATAATAGCGCAAATCAAATGAAAAACGATGCTACTAAATCACTTCCTAAAGAAATTAAAACTCTTGAAGAATTTGAAAAATACGGTGATAATATACTAAATATTTTAGTAAAAGATCAAGACGAGGTTATAAATCGTATTAATGCTAAAGATAAATTATTTTTTTCATTTAGTAGCAACAAACTAGCATTTAATAATAAGAAACCTTCATCAAAAGATGAATGAAATAATCTTAATTATATTATTAATTTAAAAACAAAGGTGAAAAGAGGATTACAACTAGCATCAAGTAAAAAATCACTTAATGGCAAAAGAATTAATTCTGAGTTAGATTATGAATACGACGCAACAAATAAATTGCTTACAATTAAATATAAATTGGCAAAATATAATGGACAAAACAATAACCCTGATATTTCAGAAAAATCATATCAAAGTCAAATAAGACTTGATAGAACAAAAGACGACGTTATTAATATCAGTGACGACAAGGAGTCTGGGCAGAGTAGCCAACGTATAACTAAGAGAAAAATTAGCAGTTCCAGTCCAATTTTAGATTCAAAACATCAACTTCAATATGATTCAAAAAATGAATTTTATAAAAATCTTGATGGCTTAAGCGGCGAACAATTAAGATCGGCACTTTTCCAAGTCCAAAAAAGCCATAGAGAAGCAAATCATGATTATAATGGTCTTTTTAAAATATATAAAGATGTATTTGTTGATAAATATTATGAAAATGATGGCACTGTATTAGATATATATGGTGAAAATCCAAAAGGAGATGACCCATTTGTATTTAGACATGGCGAATTTAGAGATGTTGGAAATTCTGAAGGTCAAGGAATGAATCGTGAGCATTTAATACCACAAAGTTGATGGAATAGAGAAAATCCAATGAGAGTAGATGCTCATCACGTTTGACCAACTGACAAAACAGTTAATGCTAAACATGGAAATTTACCATATGGAACTGTCAGGACACCAAAATATACATCAAAAAACGGAACTTTAGTTGGAATATCAGAAGAAGATGGCCAAGAAGTTACTGAAGTAATTGATGAATTCAAAGGAGATGTTGCAAGAGCTCATTTATATTTTGTTCTAACATATCGTGATAAAAATTTAGAAGCCAATGGCAACGGAAAAAGATTTTTTGAAAAGATAAACAATGAAGAGCATATTAGAAATAATTTCTTAGGAACAATGCTTAATTGAGCTTATAAAGATAATATTTCACAATTTGACCTAGACCGTAACAACGGTATTTATAAACATCAAAAAAATCGTAATCCATTTATTGACTACCCAGAACTTATTAAAGTTTATTTTGAAAACGACAATAATTTTGTTTTCAAAAATAAGGGTGTTGCAATTAATTTACAAGAAATCAATTAAAATGGGAGGATTTTTCCCATTTTTTTATCAAATAATTAAGGAGAAGATAGCTTATCACTATAATTAATAACTATGATTTACATATTTTATAATTCACTTTCAAAAGTGGCTAAACAAACCAAAAGATTCAATGAAATAATTACTAAATGCATTGAAGCTTTTAATGATTATGATATCGAAAAACATGATGTCGCAAAAGTTAATAATTTAAAAGAAATTATGCACAAATGCACAGAAAATGATAAGGTTGTATTAATTGGCGATGATATGACCTTTTCAAACATTGTCAATCTTATATACCAAATTCCACATCTACCAGATATTTATGCTTATAAATATGGAGATAAATGTGATTTTCTAAGGGAAATTTCACGACTTGAAAAAGTAAATATTGTTAATGAAAGATTTTTTAAAATTAATGATTATATTAAAAATTTACCAGTAGCCAATTATGATATAAATAAAAGAATTTTTTTAAATAGCATTGGTATTTCATCAGATCAATCAATTTGGCATTTTTTAAGGGCAACACAGCAAGATTTTAAAGTGCTTGATTATCTTTCTAATCTATTTCATCAAATTGATGATTTTAGAATATTAAACAAGTGCAAAATCTTTGTTGACGGTGAAGAGTATTACTTTAATGATGTACTATTTATAATGGTAATGAACGGTAAATATTGTGAATCAGGAGTAAGAATTGCACCACATGCCAATCGCAAGGCTGACTATGTCAATCTTATTGTTGTCCACAATGTCACAAAAGTTACTTTAAATATGCTACTATTTGCTATTTATTTTGGTGAACATCTTAGATATAGAAGATATATCACTGAATTTAAAGCAAAAGAGATCAAAATTGAATGTCCAACCATTCGGGAAATAATAATTGATGGCGAAAGATGCGAATCTGGAAAGATAATTAAAATTAAAAAACATAAATAAATAATTTATTAAATAAACTTTTTAACCAAAAAAACAAATAATCAAAATCATATACCTAATAACTTAAAAACACAATTACTGTGAAGGATATCTAAATTATGAATTTAAATCAGATAAATATTCTAGAGTTTACTATCTATCCAATTCCTATTATTTTCTTAATAGATTTTATATTATATTTAATTTATGTTACTTTATATGTTCAAAAATATTATCAAATTATCTTAAAAAAAGATACGCCGCAATTATTTCTAAAAAATAATATTGCAGTTAACAGTCAATTTTTCTCTACGTTTCGTAAAAAAATTAGTGGCACATTTAACTTTTTAGTGGCATTTGCTACTGTTATAATACTTATGTTTTTAGCTAATTTACTAATATTCATTGCATTAACTTTTTATTTAGATATTAAAGTATATTTGTATTTATCCTTTATTTTGCTATTAACTTTATTTATTCGTTATTTCCGATATTTCACTTAATAAAACTTTCGAAATGTAAAAGAAATATTAAAATTTGAGAAACAAAAAATAATAATCTTCAAAATGCCACCCTTTTCGAAGATTTAACTACTAAAGTCAACGATGAAATTTTTAAAATTTTCAGTAATGATGATTTAATCATAAGTTCTGATGATCAATTATCAGGATTTAGATATCGCGGCGCAATAAAGATAAGGAACTGAAAAGAATCGCTGCTAAAAAATAAGGACAATTTAGATAGTGAGTTTTATTACTTTTTAATATTTAATTACAATAGTGTTTCTATCTATAATAAGTTTTTTGAAATTCAAGATTATGCCTATATTTATCAAAATCGTGAATTGCTATTTAATAAAAAATAAACAACCAAATCTTAATCTAATTGATAATGACACTCCTAGTTTGGAGTGTTTTTTGATAAACGGTAAATAGAAGTTAAAATCTCACTGATTTTTATTAGCTATTAGTAAGCTTAAAATAGTTAATAAAAATCAAATATAAGTTAATTTAATGCTAAATGTACTTTTGATCTCAATTAATTAAATAACATTATTAAATGTGACAATAAACAAAGTAATATAATTTATAAAAGCACTAAAATTAAATTTAAATTTAACATTATTTATTTACTAGTGTAATGATTTTAATTTACATTAATTATCTAAATTAAAATAAACACAATGTAGAGAATCAAAATATTAAATTAATAAAGGCAATCATAGGAGGAAAGTGTTATGAATTTAGGTTTAAATGAAGCTGCCAAATATGCTCTATCTTTAGACGGAGTTACTTTAGCGGTGTTTTTAGTATTTATCTTTACCCTGATTCTTTATTATGCAAAGAAATATAGGGCAATAAATATCAAAGCAGGAGCTTCAAAGCTATTTTTAAAAGCTAGTGTGTCAGTTAATAGCACTTTTTTTAACATATTTCGCAAAAAGAGTAAAAATGCTACTATTTTCCCTTTACTATTTCTCCTAATCGGAGTTATAATGCTGATATTTAACATAACATTTCTAGTAATTTTGCAAAATAAAACATCAATTCTATCAGATTCTGAAATTCGTGGTTTATTTGATTTTGATTCTAAGATTAGAGTGTGAAATATTCCTATTGGAGCAATAAACCTTATATCTATTTTCACTTTGTCTTCTAGTGTTTGCATATGACTAATATCTTTAATACTTCTAATAGAAATTTTAAAAATAAGAAAAGAATATAAAATTTGAGAAACAAAAAATAACAATCTCCAAGGTGCGTCGGCTTTTGAAAATTTAACTAGTGAAGAGAACCAAAGATTTCTTAATGTTTTTTGTGATGAAAATCTAACAATCATTTTTTATGTCCAATATTGAAATTCAATTCAAATACCATATAAAATTAAATTCAAAAATTGAAAAAAATCACTGCTAAAAAACAAAGACAATTTAGACAATGAATTTTATTATTTTCTAATATTAAATTACAAAAACATTTCTATTAAAAATAATTTTTACGAAATTAAAGATTATGCTTATATTTATCAAAATCGTAAAGCTGTGTTTAATGAAGAAAATAATTTAATTTTCTAATCTATTTTATTAAACATAAAAAGTGAGATTTGTTATCGTAGAGAGATATTAGAATAATTTATTTTCATGTTATTCTTTTTACATAAAAACATTGTGGTATATTCGGATTTTTTATTCGTTTATTCAGCAAAATTAGAATAAAATTATATTACATAGGAAGATATGATATGAAACTAAAAGATCTAATTTCAATTTACTTTTTTAAAACTGAAAAAATTGCCAAAAAACTTCGGAAAAATAATATTGTGACATTACAATTTTTTCAAAGAAATAATGATGTTAAATTATGTGGTATGAATGAAGTTCTAGAATTACTTGCTAAAAATACCAATACTGAAAAATACACAATTCGCTACCTACCAGAAGGTAGTATTATTAATGACCGAGAAGTTGTTCTTGAACTTGAAGGTCCTTACTATGAATTTGGCATATGGGAAGGAATGATTGATGGCATCTTAGCTAGACAAAGTTCAATTGCTACCAATGCCTATCATATTATTAAAGCCGCCAAAAATAAATTTGTGATAAGCATGGCTGATCGTGCCGATCATTATCGCAATCAGGTTAATGATGGTTATGCCATTAGAGTTGGTGGTATTAAAAATCATTCAACAATGGTTAGTTCAAATTATGATTCGCAACATACCTTTGGAAGTATGCCACATGCATTAATTCAAATGTTTGAAGGTGATATTGTTAAGGCATGTCGCGCTTATAAAAAAACATTTCCTGAAGCCAATTTATTTGCACTTGTAGATTTTAATAATGATGTTATTACTGATTCACTATCTTGTTTAAAAGCTTTTGGTAAAGATTTACATGGAGTTCGAATTGATACTTCTAAATCAATGCGTGACAGAATGTTTGCAGAAAACGAAGATGAGTTTGGTGTAACAGTAAAACAAGTTAAGAATTTACGAAAGGCGCTTGATGAGCATAACGGCAAGCATGTTAAAATTATTGTTTCTAGTGGTTTTGACGCCAAACGAATTGCTGAATTTGAAGAGCAAAAGGCACCAGTAGATATTTATGGTGTTGGTGCTTCTCTGCTAAAAATTTGGGTTAACTTTAGTGCTGATGCTACAAAATTAGATGGAAAAAAAATTGCTAAAGCTGGCCGCGAATATAGTTATAATCCAAAGCTTCAAGTTTGGAAAGGAAGGTAAATTATGGATGTCGAAAATACTAAAAATAGTAAAAAAATAAATCTTAAAAATCATTTTCTAAATTTTCTTGGGTTTTTTGTAGTCATTTCGTTTTTATTAATTGGGGTAATTTTAATTCTTGCCGCTAATGATATTTTTGGTAAGGTATCAAGGGGTGGAAAAATTGCTAGCTATATTTTTGGAATTATTTTTCTAATTTTATTTATCTTTATTATTATAAAAATAGTCTTAATTCTAAAAGCTGAAGATAAATATCAAAAACAAGCAATTGATGGTGATAAATTATTCGCGGATTTATCACCGTCTTCAGAGCAAGTTGAATTTCATGAACAATTTAGTGAAAACTACCCAAAATTGCGTTTATCAAGAAATACATTTTTAGGCTTCTTATATAATTTTGAAAAAAAATCATTTAAAAGAGATGACATTGATATTAAATCATTAGACGTAATTCTATTAACTGAAGAGATGATTATAAAAACAACAGAAGAATATGGCTATTTTGATGTTTATTTATCAATTGAATTAATGAAAAGCATGAACAAAAAACTTGTTTGAAAAGGTGATTTTAAGAAATACAAAGTTTATTTTGAATTTCTAAGAAAAATTATTCGATCAACTGATGAGTATATAAGATTAACTTTTGTTTCTAAAGCAAATAATAATTTAGCTTAAAAACCCGCAAAAATTAAATTGCGAGTTTTTTATTTTCACTTAGCGATAGGTCATTAATTATCCAAATTTATTTTTGCCAACAGCCTTTAATAAATTTTCTCTATGATTAATGTCACTGTCACATCTAAGCTAAATTATAAAATAGTAGCTTGGTATGTTCAATTAGATAATATTTTTAAACCTTTAATATTTGCTTTTTTATTATTCTAAAAATGCTTCAAGTATGAAAACAAAATCATTTTTCTAGCTTTATATAAACTTATTATTAGATCAGTTAAGAAATATCGTAAAAGAGCATAACTGTGATAAATTTTTGTAATAAAATTAATGTGATAGGAAAAACATCATGAAACTTATTTTAAACAAAAAATTAAAAAGAGAGAAAAGTATTATTTCAGCTAGTTTCTGGCTAACAATATTCTTTTTTGTGTTCTTTGCTGCTAATATCTCAATGCTAATACTATTTTTTGAAAAAGCAAATGAAAGTGGCAATTTTTTCATAAAAAACCCTATTGCTATTATTTTTATTATTTTGCTAGCATTAAATATAATTGCTATTCTAGCGATTGCTACGCTTAAATATCAAATGGCAAAAAAAGAAAATAATTCTCAACTTAGAAAATACTATTTGCTAACACTGGCATTAATATTATTGTTTGTTTGATTTATTCCATTTATTAGTGGCACAATGGCTTCTAAGGAAATTAATAGCGATAGAATCAATGAACATTTTATCTTACAACAAAAACAAAACTCCTAGCGTTTCGTCTAAGAGTTTTGTTTTTCAATAGATTCTTTTGCTTTGGCAGTTGTTTTAAATGAAACTTTAGCAACTTGGTATAAAATAGCTTCGCCGCGTTCTTTTATTAATTTTGCTGCTAGAGCATCAACTTCAGGACCCGCCCCTAATTTAAATTCAACACCAAACTCAGCATTCTGTTCTTTAAGATAATCTAAAAGAATAGATCTTGCCAAAATTGAAGCTGCTGCTACTGAAAGCGATTCATCTTCAGCTTTAGTTTTTAAAATAATGTTAACCTTAGGTTTACGAACTTTCATTCAAGTAATTGATTGAAGTTTTTGAATATGATTTTCAAAGGTTTCATAAGAATTTGTATATTGGTCAATAATAACATCAACTGATTTTTTTAATGCTTTTAAAAGTTGATTTATTGAATTTAGGTGACTTAAAGTCTTAATCTCATTATTGTTAATGTCATTTTTGATTAGATTATTATAACCTTTTTGTGATAGAACATTTTTTTTGAAAACAACATATGGTTTAATTTTGTTAGCTATGTCAAGGATTTTAGCATCTGTTAATTTTTTGCTGTCCTTGACTCCCATTTCTCTAACTATTTCAATATTCTCTTCTGGAATATAACAAGCTACAGATACAACTGGGGTGAAATAATCACCAACACCAGTTTCATCTACTCCAATTAATTTATCAAATTCATTCACTACTATTCCTTACCTTCACCATTAAAAAATGTATCAGCTTTAACGGTGCTCAAATTCTTTCTATCTTGATTTTTTTTATCTTTTGCTTTTTTAATGTATTTTTCTGGATTATTAAGGAAGGCCTCAATGAAATATCCCACTGCACCTTCACGATTAGTTTGTTTCATTACTACTGTTGACATCTTTTTAATTAGTGGTTCAGCATTTGCTGGAGCAACTCCAACATTACCTACATCAAACATACTTAAATCATTGTATGAATCTCCCATAACAACAGTATCATCAATATCGATGTTATAGTATCTCATCATTAATGAAATAACTTTTCCTTTATCAACCCCGATTGACGTAATATCAAAAACTGGACTTAGACCTTCACCTTTTGATCATGAAGAGAATTCACCCAAATCACCATATTTTCTTTTTAAATATGTTAATAGTTCAATAACATCGGTATTAGGTTGCACATCAAAGACAATTCCGGTTGGTTTTAGTGGAATTTTCTCCAAATTGATGTTTTCTCTAAATTTTGTTGCTTGGTTAAATCCAAACACTTTTTCCAAATTTGGATCACGGTGCATTAGTTGTACCCAGTCTGGACCCTCAATTGCGTAATTCGATATTTCTTTTTTAACTTTCTCATCTCCTAAAATATATAGAACTTCATTTAAGTCTAAATATGTAATTGTTGGAATGAAAAATGGGTCAGCAGGATTATGGATATGAGCTCCGTTATAATTTCCTACTATTGCATTTAGGCCAAGTTTTTCATAAACTGGCATGGTGCTTCTTCATGGACGACCAGTGATAATTGAAACAATGTGTCCTTCAGCAACTGCTCTTTTAATGGCTTCTTCAGTTTTTGGATGAATAGTTCCCGCACCTGAATCTGCTAGCAGTGTACCATCAAGATCTAATGCAAATAAAAATCTCCTCTTTTCAGAATCTTTATTGTATGCCACGATACTTCCTTTCAAATATTAATTTTTTAGTTATTGAATAGAAGGAATAAAAATATGACTCAACTGGTTTTCTTTTATTTTCCTTTGTTTTTCAATATATTAGATCATAAAATCTAAATAAATTTTTATCAATATTAATTATAAAATAAAATTAATTTTTAAAGTATTTATACGTCTAAATCCTATTTTTATACAAAAAAAATGCTAATAATAATTAAAAAATGATGAATATTAATATAATTTATGCAAGAATAGGCTAATTTTAATTAATTAGGAGGGTAAAGTGCTAAAAGTAATTAATCATCCACTGATATCGATTAAACTAACAAATATGCGAGATAAAAATGCAGATCATTCAGTTTTTAGAAGAAATTTAAACGAAATCGCTTCGCTAATGGTATATGAAATCTTAAGAAATTATCAAACTAAACCCCGTGAAATTATTACACCACTAGACAATAAATTCATTGGGATGTCATATGATAAATCAATTGTTTTTGTTCCCATTCTAAGAGCAGGACTAGGAATGGTTGATGGGCTACTAGAATTAGTTCCAGAGGCAAGAGTTGGTCATATTGGGATGTTTCGCGATGAAAAAACTTTTGAAGCAAAAGAGTATTTTTATAAGATGCCTAATGTTGCAAAGGATAGTTATGTCTTTGTTGTTGATCCAATGCTAGCAACCGGCGGATCAGCTGTTGATGCAATTAAAAAATTAAAAAAAGACGGATTTGTTAATATTCAACTTGTTTGCCTTGTTGGTGTAAAAGAAGGAATAGAAAATGTCGAAAAAAACTTTGGCAAGGATTTTGGAATTTATTTAGCATCACTAGATAACAAATTGAATTTAAACAAATACATTGAACCAGGTTTAGGAGATGCCGGAGATAGAATATTCGGAACTAAATAATGATATTTACAAAGTGCACAATTATTCGTGTGCTTGTTTTTTATAAACTGCTAAATGTTTTAGACAATGATAATTTAATAATTTATTTCACTTGTTAAATAAAACAAAGGATACTATTAAAACATTAGTTTCTAGTTTCAAGATCAAAAATAAATTAAACATCGTTGGGTATAATTTTTACAATGTTAGGGAGATTAAAGTAAAATGAAAACAATAAGCTTAATTATTAGTGAATATGATAATAAAAATTTAGATAGATTTATTAGACAATACTCTTCAGAGCAAATGATTTATGTAAATGATAAGTGATATATCAAAAATAATGATGGCTTAGAAGAAATTAATTTTAGAATAAAAATTTTAGATTTTAAAAGCATCTCAAAAACAACTTTTTTAAATTGAATTGAAAAAATAATTTTAAAATCAATTGAAAAAGCTAAAGAGGCTACTAATAATGTTGAATATCCTGGTGATTTTATTTTAGTAAATGAAAATTACCAAGTTATTGATAGAGTTGAGAGTTTGCTTTTGCGATATCAATATCAGGAAAATTGAAGTATTATTGATTATTACATTGATTTATTTTTATTTATATTAGAAGCACACCTATTTAAAAATGGAAATAAACGTTTTGCGTTTTCATTGCTTAGAAATTTAATGGTAAGTTCAGGTTTTTACCTTAGATGGTCAAATGAAACTTATTTGAAAAAACACCACTTGTTAATGATTCAATTCATAAAGAGATTATATGTTTGAATATCTGTCTGTCAAATCGATCGGCATCTGATGCGATTATTACAGCACATGAGCAAGCAGATGAAGGTAGCCAAGATTATCTAAATATTTTAGAAAGTTATCAAAATTCTGACATTAAAGTTAGACAAGAGAACATAAAATTAAAAGTAAAAAAATGAATTCAAGACACCATTGAAATAAGCGATTAATTTAAAGGATAAAAATGAAAAATAAAATTGTTTATATTACATGAGATGTAAATTTATTAGGTGATCAGGAACTTGCCAATAGAGAAAAAAGATGATTAGCAGAAAAGGCTAAAAGTGAAACAATCTTTGAAAATACTATGAAAATTCTGGAAAAAATGTAAATTAGAAAATTGCTAAGTTAAAATTGGCAATTTTTTTATAATAAAAACAAGTCAACACTATTAATAATGTTAAACTTGTTAATTTTTATACGAAAGTTAATTATCTAATTTTATTAGTATGAACCTTTATTATCAGCCTTTTTATTTTCCATAATCGCAATTGATTTTGATGTTCCAAGACGACTAGCGCCTAGTCTAATCATTTCATTAGCATCTTCAGTTGATTTAATTCCGCCTGATGCCTTAATTAGAATTTTATCACCACAAACTGATTTCATAATCTTAACATCTTCAAAAGATGCTCCACGGTATGAGAAGCCAGTTGAGGTTTTAATATAATCTGCTCCTGATTGCATTACTATTTCGGTAATTTTCGCAATTTCGTCATTTGTTAATAATGCAGTTTCAACAATAACTTTTAGAAGTCTGCCATTACATGCTTCTTTAATTGCTTTAATTTCATTTAGAACATATTCGTATTGTTGATCTTTGAAACGGCCAACATTGATTACCATATCAATTTCATCAGCACCGTGTTCAACAGCAATTTTGGTTTCATAAACTTTTACACTTGTGGCATTGTAACCAAGTGGAAAGCCAATAACGGTACAAACTAACACGTCTGAGCCTTTTAATTGTTCTTTTGCATATTTAATATATGATGGTGGAATACAAACTGATTTAAAATCTCATTTCTTAGCTTCTTCAATTAGTTTGTCAATATCTTTAAATGTAGCTGAAGCGGCTAAATTTGTATGATCAATATATTTATTTAATTTCATTATAATTTCTCCATTTTTTGTATTTATTAGTATAATTTCGCGAAAACTTCTTGAATTTCATGCTTGTTATTACTAAATTCTATAGCATCTAAAATTTCTTTTTCTAAATTAGTGTCAATTTCTTTTGAAGAATATAGGGTAAATAATGTATCGTTAACCTTTACATAATCATTTGAAGATTTATTTAAATAAATTCCCGCTTCAAAATCAATGCTATCTTCTTTTTTAGATCTTCCGGCACCTAATTTCATTGCAACAAGTCCAAAAGCGATTGCCGAATTAATTTTTAAATAACCTTCGCTATTTGACTTAATTTCATACTTATGCTTTGGATTAAATCAATTAGGATTATCTAATAATTCAACTTTTCCGCCTTGAGCCTTGATTCATTCCCTAAATTTTTCATATGCTTTTCCACTAATAATAGCTTCATCAATCATACTACGAGCTGTTTTTTCATCTTTAGCAACTTTAGCTAACATTAAAAGTGTTGAACCTGATGAATAAATAATTTCTGTAAAATCTTTAGGACCTTTACCTTTTAGTGTATCAATTGCTTCTAGAATTTCAATTTTGTTACCAATTGCTCTACCAAGTGGTTGATCCATATTGGTAATTTCAACTGCAATTTCTCTTCCTAGTTTTTTACCAATTTCAATCATTAATTTACCTAATCTTTTGGCTTCGTCAATGTTCTTCATAAATGCGCCATCGCCACATTTAACATCAAGCAAAATACAGTTAGAGCCAGTTGCTAATTTTTTTGACATAATAGATGAGGCAATTAATGGAATTGATTGAACTGTTGCTGTAACATCACGAAGAGCATAGATTTTTTTATCAGCAGGAACTAAATTTGTATTTTGTCCAATTACAGCAATATTGTGTTCTTTCACAACATCTTTAAATTCTTGATCTGAAAGTAAGATATTATATCCTTCAATTGATTCTAACTTGTCAAGTGTTCCACCGGTGTGACCCAATCCTCTTCCAGACATTTTAGCTACGGTTAAACCAAGTGAAGCTAGAATTGGACATAAAGCTATACTTACTTTATCTCCAACTCCTCCAGTTGAATGTTTATCAACAATAGTCTTATTTAAAAATTTTCAATCCAAAACTTCACCTGAATGCATCATAGCATCGGTTAAATAAGCAGTTTCAGTATCTGTAAGACCATTTAATCTAATAGCCATTAGTAAAGCTGAGACTTGATAATCAGGAATAAATTCCTTAACATAACCATCAATAAAAAATTTTATTTCCTCTTTAGTTAGTTCTTTTTTTTCTGATTTCTTTGTAATAATGTCAATAAAACGCATTTTATTTAAACTCCTCAGCTAAAGATAAAGCTAATTTCATCATTTCATTGAATGAGTTTTGCCTTTCTTCACTTGTTGTATATTCATGTGTAATTAAATTATCTGAAATTGTAAGAAGTGTTGCAGCTTTTTTGTTTAATCTTTCGGCAACCGTGAATAAACCATAAGCTTCCATTTCAACACAAATTGAATCACCTGATTTTTTAGCTCTGTCTAGAGCAGATATATCTGAATAAAAAGCATCTTCAGATAAAATTCTTCCTTCATGAATTGTCATATTCAATTTTTTTGCGTGCTTTTTAATTAATTCATTTAGTTCTGCATTTGGCTTAGCAACATGACTATTATCTCCTAGAATGTTAGTTCTAAATGATGTACTGTCACTATATGCTTCTGAAGCTAA
The DNA here is from genome assembly GCF_003332325.1 of [Mycoplasma] phocae. Lineage (NCBI taxonomy): Bacteria > Bacillati > Mycoplasmatota > Mycoplasmoidales > Metamycoplasmataceae > Metamycoplasma > [Mycoplasma] phocae. Next base: position 469,394 of record NZ_CP029295.1, read on the forward strand.
AACCATTTCATAGTTTTTAATTTCTGCTTTAAATGAACCGGCTGAGCCAATTCTAACAATAGCTTCAACTCCATATTGACTAAATAGTTCATATGAGTAAATACCAATTGAAGGAACTCCCATACCTGAAGCACAAACTGATACCCTATTTCCATTATAGTATCCGGTATACATTAGAACGTTTCTTACATCTGAAACAAGTTCAACATTTTCTAAGTATTTATCAGCAATATATTTTGCCCGTAATGGATCTCCAGGCATTAAAACTAGTTTTGCAAAAGCGCCATCTTTTGCGTTTATATGTGGTGTCATAAATCTCCTTTATATTTTAAATTCATACAATAATAATTTTACTATTAAAAATAAAAAGCAAGTACTTTATTATGGCACTTGATTTAAATTTGTTATTAACTTTGCCCCACAATTTATTAGTTCGATATTATCATTTTTATCATCATTTTCCAAAACAAAGCAGAAAACATCTTTTCCTTGTTCAATAAAATTATCAACAATTGGCATCATTTTGTGGTCTGTCGATGAAATGAGTACTAAGCTTTTGGAAACTGAGCTTAAAATTCGATTTCTCGCAAACAATGACTTTCTTGTAGGATGATAAAGATTGGGATATTCGCTAATTAGTAGAACATTGGGGTTATCAAATAATTTTGGATTGCATATTGATTTAAAATATTCAATACCACAATTTAAAACAATAATTAATTTTTGCTCACTTTCTATGATTTTTTGGGCAATTTTGCTATCAAATCCAGCTCATAATTCAGTAACATAGACATAATTTCGTTCTTTAAAATCTAAATTTTCTAAAATTTTATTAGCGGCTGCTGTTTCATAATTTCCAGTCAAACAAATTTTGTTTTTTTCATATAAAATGTCAATATTGCCATAATAATAAAGAATAAAAGGTGGTTTATGCAAATAGTTAAAAAGGTCGGGATAGTGTTCATCTAAAATACTAATATATTCACGGTCTTTGATATTGTCTAAGTTTATATAATCAAGCATTTTTGGCTCTTCAATTTCTTCATATGATTTAATAGCTTTGTAGATGCTATCTCAATCACCGGAATATTTCATACTAAAATATATTAAAAGGTCATTCATTTTTTTCTCCTAATCTAAATTTAGTTGAAAAAATAACATAAGTTGCAAAATGACGAAAAAAATAAGAAAAAAGATCGGGAGGCGACCTTTTTCTTTACACTATAAACCGCTTTTTGTACTACTTTCGTAATGCCTAAACATCTAGAAATGTAGTGCTAACTATTTATCTAAACTATTTTCATAGCTTTCAGACCTTTGTTGAATTTCATTGGTCTAATTCCCCTACCAAAATTTGGGTTTCTAACTCATGAAGTTTACATCGTTGCATCTTAACTTAATAAGCTCGTCTCTGTTGCACTAGTTGTCAACTTTTAAAGTTGCCTAGACTTATTAGGTCTAGCATGATCACTACTTGCATCTCAGCAAGTGCTAGAGCGGATTTTCCTCTATATTATAATATTAATACAGCAGTTAGCCGTGCTCATTAATTTTATAATAAATCTTAAGAATAATTTGCTAATTTATTAAAATAAAGATAAATATTAAAAAATATTAATCAAATAGAAAATATGATAAAATAATAAAGCAAAAATTAATGGCGTTCGTGGCGAAGTGGTTAACGCTCCGGGTTGTGGCTCCGGCATACGTGGGTTCGATTCCCATCGAACGCCCCATTTTTTTTATTTCTTTTTCACAATAAATTAAATATATTTATTTTCTTAATTTCAAAAACAAATAAAAACGCTAATGATTTTGACATTTGTCCAATTGAAAAGTTCATGCGCAATTCAACATTTGTTTCTTAATTATTCTATGACATCAAAATTCTCTTGCATAAATTGATTTATGCGAAATTATCTATTTTGAAATTTCTCTTTGAATGTTATTTATTGCATCATTTGTAACATTCTAGATATCTTTTAATCTGTAGCATTGAAATTATTATTAAGTCATTAAAATTGTTAGCCTTCTTTACTCAAAAATCCATATGATTTGACTATGTAAGAGTGAATATTAATTAATCTTATTAATAATACGCATGAATTTGATTCCATTATCAATGATTTTTATGTCTTTCTAATGATTTCTAAGCAATGCTGTGATTATCTTAATTTTCAGAATATGATTAATTCTGCCATTTCTTTTCAAATTATCGAGACACTTGAATTTATTTTTTTGTAATTATTTTCATAGCAAACTTTTTGTATATAAATTTGAATTGTATGTTTGCATGTGACAAACATATATAAAACCCTCTTGCAAGCAGTTTGAGCGGCTTTTTTATTTATATGAGATATTAAAAAATCAATTTATTTTTACATTAAATGATCGCATCCAAACTTTCGATTTAGGCTTTATTTGGTACGACCTTGTTCACATACTATGATAAAATTTAAATATAATAGAGAAAAGAAAAGAGGAAAATATTATGAAAAAAAATAAATGACTAGCCACTTTATCATTATCTGTTATTGCAATGCCATTAATAGCTGCTGCTTGTAACAATGTAAATATGAAAAAAGAAATGCCACAAACTCCACCAACAACTCCAGAAGCTCCTAAACCAACTCCGCCACAAAATGATTCTCCGCAAACACCACCAACAAATCCGAAATCTCCACAAACTCCTCCAAAAATGAATGATTCAAAGCCAGATTCTAAGGATATGACACCAAATACCCCGCCACCTAATAATATGGACAATAAAAAAGAAGAAAGCCCAAAAATGCCTTTAGACCCAAAAGATTCAAAACCTTCTCCAATGAAACCAATTGTCCCTGATAAAGATAAAACAGAAGCGGATTGAAAAAAGTTTTTACTTGAAAATGTAGAAATAGATTATTCTGAAAAACCAATAGATTTAAGTAGATTTGACTCTAAAAAAGTAACAGTAAAGACTCCGGATGGATGAGTTGCTCATTATGACGAATTTTCTATTAATGTTTTTCCTTCTGAAGATTCAAAATCTCTACAAATTAGTGTTAATATGACATTGACAAATGAAAAATATCCAAATATTAAAATAATGATTGACAAAAAAAATGGTATTCCTTTAAAAAGTGAAATGAAATAATTTTTTATTAATTCTAATAACGCAAAAAATTGAAATTGCTAAAAGAATATTAAATAATTAAAATTTAAAAATTTACTAATTATTTACCTGTAGATATTAAAAACTCTAAAATCATCTTTATAAATAATTAAACGTTTAAACTAATAATATTGGAATAAAAATAGCAAATAAAATATAAAAAATTATAAAATTTTTTTAATAAACAAAAAATCATAGAAAAAAAATATATAATTTAATTGAATTTTTCCAAAATCAAAGTTCAAGTGCAAGCTAGCACTTGAACTTTTTAATTATCTTATAATGACAAAATTCTTGCATAAATTGGTCAGATGATGTTTCATAATTCAAAATTTCTCTTGACATGTTATTTATAGAATTTATAATTTCTTCTAATTCATTTTTAGTTATCAAATTAAAGTTAAAACCTTTTTGAAATTCTTTTAATTAAACCATTAAAGTTTTTTTACTTCCCCATTAGAAATAATCATACTATTCCACTTTATGAACTTAAATTTTTATAATTTAGATAATAGCTCATTTTTACAAATTCGATACCATTATTATCAGTTATGACTTTTACATTTAAAAGATTTCCCCAACCAATATAATATTTGATAAATTATTTTATAAAGTTAACGATTTTTTTGTTTAGGTCAAACTTAAATAAATATTATTTTTATCGCTTTTAAGTGATTTATAGGTAGCAATTTTTGAGTCATAGCTTCTATACTTAATTTTATTTATCTTCAAATTGTTGGGATACTTTGATTTAATTCTTTTGTAACCATTTTCATTGGCATACTGTTTTATATATGCGTTTGAATTAGTGTTCTCTCTTTACCTGATATATTTTGTATTTTCTTGCTCTATAAATTATATAAATCGTTCACTAAAGCCAAATTGAGGGATTTTTATTTTAGCCTTTTCTATAATGATAAAAAATATTAAAAAATTCAAGGCCCCAATTTAATTTTTACATTAATTAATTGATTGCTCTTGAAATTTCAATTCGGCAAATGCCAATGATTTTAACGTCTTCTATTATGCATCATATTCAGCTAAATTTTGTGTTTCTGCTTCTAAATCTTTTACAATTTCAGGAATTAATTTTGCGTCGTTAATTTGTGCACCAGATGCCCGGTGATGACCACCGCCACCTCATTTAAGGGCAACATTTCGCACAGCACAACCATTTGAACGGAATTCGCAACGGATTTGGTTAGGCTTCTCTTGAGTGAAAAATACTCAAGCCTTATTATCATCAATTGAAGCTAAAGTGAAAGGACGATTAGCTTTTAGAGGATCGTCAATTCCCATTTTCTTTTGATCTTCAAGATTAAAATAAAATCAAACAACACCATTAGCAATATTCATATTTTGTTGAATAAAAGCATTAATGCGGATATCTGACAATGATCTTTTTGCCATTTCACTATGAATTAAATCTTTTCTTGCTTTATTTGCTCATAATCAACTTACTAAAAACATCGTTTTTTCATTGGTAAGATTAGTAGTTAAACGAACTGAATCAGTATAAATTCCTAAATATAGATATGTTGCTGCATCAGCATTCATTTTTCAATTTAGGCCATATGCTAATTCAACAACTTGTTGAGCTGCAGCAGGTGCTTCAGCTTCAATTCATCTAACTGAGGCATTTAAATCATCTTCATTTGGATGGTGGTCAATGCGAATTACATCATCAAATAAATTATTATCTAAATATTCACGTTTTTCTAGACGCTCTTTATAATTAGCATCAACAATTATTGCTAATGAATTAGGTAATTTTTTAAAAGGTAATTCATCCATTTTATCAAAGCCAAGATATGGAAAACTTCCTTTTGCATCACCAATTGCATACACATTCTTATCCTTAAAATTTTCTTGAATTAAGGCCTTCATTCCAAACTGCGAACCTAGGCAATCACCGTCAGGGCGAATGTGGTGAAAAATAACAATATTTTGATATTTTTTAATTTTGTTTTCTATTTCCTTAAACAATTGTTTTTTTTCTTCGTTTATACTAATCATATTTTTTAACCTCTGCCTTTAGTTCATTAATTAAATTACGAATATCTCGACTATTTTTACATGTTGCTCCAGCTGCGAGTTCATGACCACCGCCAGGGGCAAATCTTTGACAAACGTGATTGATTCAAATTTTATTACTTCTAACTCTTGCTCTAATGCTGCCATCAGGTTGATCAATAAATAGCACTCAAACCTTACAGTCACCAATATTAGATAAAATGCCTACGTCGCTAGCTTCAGTTGGACTTAGATTAAACTTTTCAAGCATTTTTTTAGTAACGTGAAAATAAATAACATTGTCTTCTTTTTTATAATTGTAAAGTACATAAGCATTGAACTTTACTTTTTTCTCTTCTCTAATTGATAGTGGAAAGTTTATATCTCAAACCTTAAATCCTTCGGCATTGTGTAGATATGAAACAACATCAAAAGTACGTTTTTGAACATAATCATACATAAAACGGTTTGAGTCAGTATTAATTCCTAAATATAAATATCTTGCAGTTGGCAGAGAAATTTTTAAATTTGCCATCATAGCAATATAAGCAATTTGTTCAGCACTCGCAGCATAGGTTGCATCTTCTCAAGTATAATCATATGCAATATCCGGATCATTTGGATGATGATCAATACGTAGCATATGAGTAAAATGTTTTTCTAAAATAAGATTTGAAAATTGAATACGAATTGAATCATTTGCATCCACCACGATCCCAAGTGAATTATTAAGATATTTTTTATCAATATCTTCAAATTTATCAAAATCTCAAATCATAAATGGAAAGAGTTCTTTATTTTCTCCCAAAACAAACACATTTTTTTCAGGAAAATTGCTTTTAATTAGCTCCCTTAACCCAAACTGTGAACCCAAACAATCACCATCAGGTCGAATGTGATGAAAAATAAAAATATTAGCATGATCTTGAATTGCTTTAAGCGCAATTTCTCATGTATTTTTTGCCATAAAATTATCTCCTATTATATTTCGTTGAATATATTTAAATTATTAACTTAATTATAATATTTATTTCTTTAAAATCATAAGTAAATAAAATAAAAAGCATTTTCTATTTTTTAAATGCTTTAATAATTGATTTATTTTTATTTAAATAGATATAGCGATAACCTTCTTTTTCTAAGATATCTTCAACTATAAATTTTATTGCCCCACTGCCGTTTCCGGCAATGAAAGTATATGTGTTGTGATATTCATCTTCCTCTAATTCTTTTAAGGCATTCAAGACTATTGCTGTTGCTTCTATAGAATCACAACCATGTAAATCAACTTCTAACTCATCAAAATTAAAATTCATTAATATACCTTTTGACAATTAGGACATGAATATGTACCACGTTGATTTACTTTAATTTTTTCAGTTGCATTTCCACATTCAAGACATTTTTTGATTTTATCATTATGAATTCTTAAAAAGTTTTGGTATTCACCGATTTGTTTGTTAAGACTTTCATAGGAGAATAGTGTCGTTCCCCCTTTTCTAAAACTTTCATCCATAATGGTCCTAGCATTTTCTAAAATGTTGGCAATTTGTTCAACTGTTAAATGTGAAGAGGGTGTGGTTGGATGAATTTTAGATTTAAATAGTGCTTCATCAACATAAATGTTTCCAATTCCGGCGACAATACTTTGGTCTAATAATTTGGTTTTAATTGGTGTTGAAGAGTGATGAATTTTTTTAAAAACTTCACTCGCTAAATTTTTAGATGGTTCCATAGCAACTTTTGATAGCGGTAGAATTTTTCTGTAATTTTCATAATTTCTTAAATGAAAAGTGCCAAACATTCTCGAATCAACATAATGTAATGATTCACCACTATCAAAATATATTTTCATAATTAAATTTGAATCATGAGACTCTTGATTTTTTTGATAGAAACGATATTTTCCTTCCATTCTAAGATGTGATAATAAAATCAAATTATCACTTAGTTTAATAATAATATGTTTTCCAATATTTTCGATATCTAAAATCATTTTATTTTTTAAATTTTTAGCAAAGATATGTGAATCATATTCTTTAAATAATTTAGGCTTAAAAATAAGGACTTCACTAATTTTTTTATTGATAATATTTTCTCTTAAGGCTTGACATACGACCTTAACTTCTGGTAATTCTGGCATGCATTTATTATATTATCTTTTACCTTTATTTGCTATAATATGGTTGTGTTTAATAAATTTAATAAACTATTTATTTCAACTACTGACACAGTACTAGGAATTGGAGGAGCAGTTGAAGATGATGTTAAGAATTTAATTTATGAAATTAAAGGAAGAGATCGAAATAAAAAATTGATAATTTTAGTGGGTTCGATTCAACAAGCGCGAAGCTTTTGACAATGAAATAATGAAGCAGAAAAATTAGCAGAAAAATTTTGACCAGGACCAACAACCTTAGTGGTAAATGATCAAGGATTTAGAATGCCAAATCAAAAAAAATTATTAGCATATTTACAAGCTAATGGCCCAGTTTATATGTCAAGCTGTAATTTATCTGATGCGCCGGTTTGTCAAAATATCAAAGAAGCTAAAATAGTTTTTCCACAAATTAAACATTTTTATAATTTCGGGAAAATGACACAACAACCAAGCCAAATAATTAGTGTTGAAACAAAAAAAATATTGCGAAAATAAAGGAGACACAATACTTATGATAGTAAAAATTACAAGTGATCATGCCGGTTATTCAGCTAAAGAAGAATTAGCAAAAAGATTAGAAGCTGAAGGATACACAGTTGAATTACGTGGAGCAACTTCAGCTGATATCCCAGTATCATATTCGGATATGGGAATTGATTTTGCAAAAGAAATTGTTAAGGATAATGACCCAAATATTAAATATGTTGCATTTTGTGGTTCAGGAGTCGGCATTAGTATTGCTTTAAACCGTTTTAAAAAGATAAGATGTGCGAGAGTAACAAATACTGAAGAAGCTAAATTATCAAAATTACATAATAATGCTAATGTCCTATGTATGGGCGGAAGGCTATTAGATGCCGAACAAGTTGAAGCAATGTTTCACGAATGAGAAAAAACCGAATTCGAAGGTAACCGTCATATCCCTAGAGTGAATAAACTTGATGAAGTTGGTCAAGAAGTTAAATAGAAAAGTAGGTTTAGACCTACATTTTTTTATAACTCAGGCAAAATAACTTAAACAATCACTATACATAGTATGAAAACATAGTATGGCGGTTACAATCTAATTTTTTGTATTATTTCTAAATTAGAATATCTTATACATTTACTAATTTAACTATAAATTATCCTCAAATTTGAATTGTTTTATTTTATAAGATCGATATTCTATCATTACAGACTTGTAAAAAATATTCTAATCGTTATTTTTTAATGAGTGTACTTCAGCTAACACTGATTGCCCTTAGCGAATTAGTTAAAGATTCATAAATAAAGTGAGTTTTTTTGTTATTTAAAATAATTAATTTTGTTATTCATAACAAACGATGATTTATCTTCTAATGATTTTCATACTTTTGCTTTTAGATTTACAATAAATGTATTTTTGCAATGACTTTCCTTATCTAATCTATGTATTAGGGTAATCATTACTGAAATTATTTTTAACTAGATTTTTATTAGCTAAGTATAATTAAACTTTCGAAAAAAGAAAATAAAAAACTAGAAAAATTAATTTAAAAAAAGAAAAAGAAGTTAGAAAATGCTAACTTTTGTATATTTATCTTTATATTTTTTTGTTTTTTTAGAAAAGATTAAAAAATATGATAATATTAAAATACAAAACAGGTCGGAGCGAAAGCTGTTGGCCAACCATTCAAAAAGCTGGAGAAATCCAGCTTTTCACATTTAATTTTAATATTAATAAATTTATTAAATTTATAAATTCAATTAAACTACCAATTAATTTAATAATTTATGAAAATCATAGCAAGGCTTTTGTTGCATTTAGCGGTAATTTTTATATAAATAATTATGTATGTTATCTTAATTTTCATACTAGAAATAAAAAATGATATTCTCACCCTATTAATTTGCTAAAAGCTTGTAAATCTAAAAAATTTCCAATTTAGGAAAATAATTAAATTTGAATCTTTATACAAGTTAAATTTTATTGATTTAAATAAGAATATAAGTGCTAAAAAAGCAAAAGATATCTATAGACATTATGCAAAGAATTTAAAAATAACAATATTTTAATAATTTATAAGGTGGCAAAAGATTTTTTGCAAAATTAAATATTATATTCGAATATTCTAAGTGCTAGTATAACGCCGTTATTTTTGCAGTTGTTTTTTTATATCTAACCCGTGCATTGAAGCAGTGATGTCTATATTCTTCATAACGGTATTTACTATTAAAAATAAACTAAATTGAAGCAATTTAAAATCCTTTTTCACTTAATTTGTAGTATTTTATTTTTTCGGTGAATAAAAATTGTTTCAACATAAAAACACTCCTTATCTTGGAGTGTTTAAATTATGCAAACTTGATTAATACATTTATTTATTCGATTTTTGAAGTATTAAGTTTTCCAAAAATATTATGAATTTTGGTTGTGGTAATTCATGCGTCAGGATCGGCTTTTAAGACTTCTTGGCGAATCATATTTTGTTCTAGATATAAAGCAAATGTTTCAATTTTAACAGTTTCGGTATTAGTATATCCTGAAACCATTCTAGCAATGTTATATCCATGTCAGTAGTTAATTGCTTTAAAATGGGCAATAATCACATCTGGTTTCTTAGTATAAATTTCCATTTTGATCTTTTTATATTTTGGATAGATAAGTTCAATAAAGTAGTTATATAAGAAGACATAGCCAACTGTACATATTGCTCTTAGTAAAATTGCAGCATTATTCGTTGGTTTAGAATTTTGAGCTGAAATTGCTCCAGTTAGTTCAAGAAGTGAAATCAAAATAATTGAGAAGCTAGCAAAACATAAGGATACAATAACCGAAACGTGGCCAACACTCTTTTTCTTTTTTCTTGAAATATAGTAGATTATAAAATCACTACCAGCGGTTGAAGCAGAATTTTTTCAAGCAATTCCACCAGCTGAACCCGCACATATACCACCAATAACAGTGTAGATAATGATTGGTCAAGTTGGATTTGAATAACCGGTTTTTTGAATGGTATCAATAAATGTTTTAATATTTTGAATATCATTGTAAGTATAAACGACACTATTAATAGTAATAGTTCCACCTTCTTTTATACTTGAAAGATCCACGGCTTGAAAATCTTTTAATTTTAGAAAGTAATTTCCGTAAACATTTCATGGAATCAGGGTTCTAAATGAATTAACTGAATTTTCATTTTTAGGTGAATATCAGTTAACATAATAAATTGAAATTTTATCAAAGAAATTAGAAATAACTGGTATTAGTAAAAATGATTGAAATGCTACTTGCCAAATTAATCAATAAACTGTTAGTAGAGTGAATAAACGCGAATTTTTTTTCCAAAAGATAATAATAATTGGAAGGTTAATCGCGAGATAAATATAAGCAAAGTACGGAGCAGTTGCTGTAACGGTATATGTTAATGATTGAACCAAAGCTGAAAATCCTGTTGCAACTGTTGCTGCTTTTGCCAAAAATGTCGAAATCCCGACGTTATAGAGAATGGCCGAGATAAAAATCATGACCATTTTCTTAGGGAATTTAACCCAAATATTGAAAAAATTTAAATTGTATGGATTAAGAGAATTAGGATCAAAAATAGGTTTTTTATTTGGATCCTTGATTCTTTTTTTGGTTTGTTTGGTTACCATTTGTTGTTGTGATGTAATTTCTTGTGTTTTCATAATTGTATTGATGAAAATAATAATACCATTTTTTTATTTTTTTTACAAAATATTAAAATATTTGTATTTAGTCAACATATGAAGTATCAAATTCACCGACTAAACCATGAATATTAGAAATCGTAATTCACGCATTTTTATCCACACGTTTAACTTCATTAATGATCGTATCACGTTCTAAATATAGTGCAACAGTTTCGATTTTTCCAAATTCCGTGTGACTATAACCACCAACACCGTAGAAAATATTAAAGGCATGAATGTATCCAAATTTTTTGAATGCTTCAGCAACAATTTCTGGTTTTTTGGTATGAATATCAATTTTAACTTTTTTGTATTTAGGATAGAATTTGTTAACAATGAAAGTTAAAAGGAATAAATAGATAAATGTCCCCATAATACGAACAATAAATTGCTCTGGTCTTCATGGGTGACCTTTAATGTAACCAACTGATTCAAGTGACCCAACAACAATTGTTGAAAATGAAGAGAAACATAAAGCTACGATTAAAAATGTATTACCAATTGGCTTTTTAGTTTTTGAAGCTATATAGTTTGAGATAACAGAAGTTCCTCCAATTGAACCTTTTTGAGTTCAAGCAATAACTGAGGCAAATCCTTCGCATACCCCTCCTAATGAAGCGTAGACAATTACTGGTCATGTTTCTTTATTTCACACTTTGCCAGTAATATTATCTCCAATTTCTCCATATGGATCTCAATAGCTTCCTTTACCATTTGGATTATAAATTGAGAGACCTTCATTAATAAATTTGACAATTGGACTAGCGCCACCATAGTCAATAAAAATTAATTGAATTCCGACTTGGAACAACATTCAATAATATGTTAGCACCATAAACATCCGTGGATTTTTTCATCAAAAGAAAATCATAAGTGGTAGATTAACTAATACATAGAAAAGTCCATAGAATTGCTCAGTGCTAGGAGCAAGGAAAGTTATAATTTGTGAAAGTGAAGATGTTCCACTAGCAATAGTTGCTGCTTTTTTTAAAAAAACTGCAATTTCCACATTATAAAGAAAAGCACTCACAAGCATTCATAAAACTTTTTTAGGATAACGCTTCCAAATATTCATAATATTAATTTTTAAAGGATTAAGTTGCTCCTTATGTTCTTGAGCTAAAGCTTTCTTTTTAGCATAAAGGGCTGCCCTCTCTTCAAATGAAAGCATTTTTGGATTTTTTTTCATATCTTAATTGGCATCCTTTCCAAAATCAATTGATTGATTATTTTCTCTTATTGATTCATCGGCGAATTTATTATATTCCGGAATAAATGCCAATTCAACAACCCCTGTGCCACCATGACGGTTTTTTGCTACAATCACATTAGTTTTGGATAAATTTTGGAAAGGGCGCTCACTATCAAATGAGCTACTATTTGAATTTTCATTGACATTTTTTTGTTTATTATAATAATCAGGACGGTGTAAGAATAGAACAGCATCGGCATCATTTTCAATTGAACCCGATTCACGAAGATCTGACAAAATTGGAGTTTTATCTTCTCTTCTTTCCACGCTCCGACTTAATTGTGCTAATGAAAGAATAGGACAATTAAGTTCACGTGCTAATTTTTTAAGTCCACGAGAAATTTTACTTACTTCATTTTGTCGATTTTCTGATCCACGTAGAGAAGAGTCGGTGATTAATTGTAAATAATCAACAATTACTAAATCGATTTTTTTATTGTTAGCGGCAAAACGCCGTGACAAGGTAATAATATCGGATATTGTTAGTGATTCATCATTACTCAAATGAATATTTCACTTTTCAATATCATTAATAGCCCAATTTAAACAATTTCTTTCATCGTTAGTTAATAAATTCTTTTTAAGTAAACTAATTGGAATTAAAGATTCAATTGCCAGCATTCTCTGCACTAGTTGCATATTTGACATTTCAAGTGAAAAGAATAGTACAGTCTTACCAGCTTTTGCCACAGTGTTGGCAATATTTAGAGCAAATGCAGTTTTCCCCATTGCTGGACGGGCTGCTAAAATAATAAGATCTCCTGGATTGACGCCCAGAAGAAGCTCATCTAGCTCTTTAAAACCAAGTGACAGTCCCACACCAGTTTCATTATTTATATTACTATAGATATCTCGCACAATTTTTTTGGCGACATCACCAATTTTTTGATAATCTGAATTAATCTGTGAGATATCTATATCAATTAAATCAAGTTGTAAATTACTAATAATTTTATTAACTTCATCTGGATGTTTTTCAACTAGGTCTTTAGTTTTTTCTAATAGCTTATTTAAACTATCTCGTTTAAATTGATCAAGTATATTTTTAACATATGTATCAATTTCAGAACTATAACCGGCATTTTCAGTTATAAAAGTAATATAGTTAACGCCTTTATAATTTTGAACACCAATTTTGTCAATTAATTTTTTTGATACTAAATAATTAATTAAAATAGTAGCATCAAATGATTTCGAAGAATTATGGACTTCAGAAATTGCTTCATAAAGTATTTGATTACCGGGAAAATGAAACATATGAGGTCGGAGAATATCCCCAACCTCCAAATAACTATCACCTTCACGCATTAGCAAACCGAGCAATGAAGCTTCGTTATTTGCAATTGATATTTCTTTTTCGTTTAAAACTGCCATATGTCTCCTTTATAAATAATAATTTTTATATGCTACTTTTAAAATACTATTTTTCTTCAATAATAGTAATTGCTAAAATAGCCATGACATGGGGATGTAGTTTGATAAATACTTTATGATTCCCAAAAGTATTGTAAACATCATTAGATAGTGAATGATGTGGAATTTTAATATCATGTTTTAGCAATTCTTTGACAATGGCTTTGTTTGTGACATGACCATGTACTGTATTCCCATTTGATTTTAAAGAAAAAAACAAATTTAATTTTTCAATATGATTTTTTAGAGCATTAGCCTCAGCAATTCTCTCTTCTTCTTGTTCTTGTAAATCTTTTTTTACTCTTTCTAAATTAGCAAGAGTTTTTTTGTTAACAGGTTGAGCATATCCATTTTTAATTAGGAAATTTTTAGCAAAACCATCGGTTACTTCGATGATTTCATTTACTTTGTATTTATCGTAGTTTTTAATTAATATCACTTTCATCTTTTACACTCACAATCGCTTGTTTTATATTATCAATAAATAAATCTATTGATTCGGAACTTTCTGCTGCGGCCGTTCCGAAATGACCGCCACCGCCAACTAATTCAGCAATTAACTGAACATTAATCCCGTTACCACGAGCTGACATTTTATATTTTTTTACGCCTGGTAATTTAGCAACCACAAAGGCAGCTTTTCGACCATTTACCCGCAAGATTTCATCGGTGGCAATTGAAATCATGTCAGTTGAAGCTTCAATATTTTTATAGGCTAAATAATAACCTGATTTAACTTCTTGTAGATTTTCGAGAAGTTCTTGGACAACATTAAACATTTTCTCATTCATCTTTAGGGTATTAACTGAATGAATAATTTTAGCTCCCCACTCTTGAAGAAGTGATGCCGCAATAAATGTTTTGGCTGTTGTTTGTTTTTGAAATGTATTAGTATCTAAATAAATTCCATCTAGTAGATGCTGAGCAACTTTGCTATTAATTTTGTCATGATTGTTTGAAATAGCAATTATTTCAGTCACAATTTCAGATGCCGAACTGGCTGATGAATCGACATAGAAATTTTCATGAATAGCAAAATTTTGATTTTTACCAATCCGGTGGTGGTCAATAACTAAGATATTTTCACGCTTAACACCACTAAAGGCATTAATATTTTCAATTCTTGTTTCATCAGACGTATCACATAAAATTACAAGGGTTTTATCATCATTTAAAAAAGTTGCATCTTTTGGACTAATAAAATCGTTTTGCACATCTTTATCTAGTTTTTCATAAATTCGAGTAGTAGTATCATCAAATGTTTGGTTTTGAATATATGCTTTTTTATTAAAACTTTTTGCTAAAGTATAAATCGCATAACATGAACCAAAAGCATCTAAATCAGCATTTTTATGTCCGTAGATAATTACTTTTTGAATTTGTTTTGATTTTAGTTTTAGCAGAAGATTTTTTGCCATGAATTTTACGTTCGTTCTTGATAGATTAACATCAATTTCCGAACTTGATCCATAGTGACGCGGTTTTTCATCTTTAGTTAAAATAGTAACCTGGTCTCCGCCCCGAGTTTGTGATTGTAGTAGAGCCTCTTTTGCCATTTGATCAAGTAAATCATATTTATAAATACCATATGAAAACCCGGCTGAAACTGTAACAGTAATATCATCTTTTAAATTTTCTTTTTGCTTTAGATCATTAAAGAACTCAAAATTTAGTTGTTCAAATTTTTCTAATGTTTCTTGGTTAGTGATGATAAAAAATCTTCCATTTTCATATTGACGATAAATTAAATTATATTTTTTGGCTAATTCATCAAGTAAATTAACAACTGATGAGTATAGTTTAAATAATTGCTCCTGTGGCAGTGAATTTTGATAAAGATTGATATTATCAATATTAAGCTCACCAAAAACAATTCTTTGAAGACGATAATCGTTCAAAAGATTGGTTTGCATTGTAATATCTTTTAAAATTACGATATTATGTTCAAGTGAAACGTGTACCTCATACTCAATATCATTAAATGAAAAATTAAAGTCTAAATTATCAACTCTCCACTCATCTACTTTAAAAATTTCCTTAATATTTTTTGAAATAATTTTTTTACCAAAATTGTTCTTAACCATGTCAGAGATCCAAATTATTTTCCCACTATTCATGAAAACAATTGTTCCCACACCATACTGAGAGATCTCTCTTTGAATATAGTAATTTAGTGAACTCTGGGATACGGCAATATTTTTTAAATATCTTGTCATCGATATTGCAAGATAACTTCCAATAGCAATAATATAAATTGTGTACAAAATTGCCGAAATTATTTGACCAAGGCCACTTAATTTGAAAATCACAACATAAAAAAGAACTGAAGGGATTAGAAATAAAAATATTATCTGCAAAATCAAGTGAATTTTTTTACGATTTTTATCATTCATAATTTTAATTATATAGAAAAACCAGATAAAGATATTAATAATAAAACAAAGCAAGAATTATAATTCATAAAATTCAATTATTTCCTCAAGACCTTGTTTTTTAGTAGCAGATACTAAAAAAATATTAATATCATCGCTAAATGTTAGAGCTTGTTTTTTTACTTTATGTTTTTGTGCTTGATTAGCTTTGTCAATTTTTGTAATAAAAATGTCAAATTTAATTTTAAGCTCGGTTAAATATTCAATCATTTCTAAATCGATTGGCATAAATCCAACTCGTGAATCAATTAAAATGCAAACATTTTTTTCATGATGATCATTTTTGAAATAAAAGTCAATAATCGAAGCAATTTTATATTGCATTTTTTTGCTTACAGCTGCATAGCCATATCCTGGCAGATCAACAACAATTTTTTTATTAGTAGTTTCAAAGTAGTTTATTAATCTTGTTCTTCCAGGAGTTGATGATGTTTTTGCAATTTTAGAATTTGCTAAAGCATTAATCAAACTTGATTTGCCAACATTTGAACGACCCCAAAAAATAATTTTCTTTCCCACAATATCAAGTCAACTACTATCAGCTGACGCACTTTTTAAATATTTTCACATAAGCTAATTATATAATTATTTTCGCCACTTTTCATAAGCTAGCCGCGCAATCATCATCGCATTATCAGTGCTATATTCAATTAAAGGTAAAAAAGCAGTTCTGTCAACTTCAAGAAACATTTTTCTAATCGCAGAATTAGCACTAACTCCACCAATTAAAGCAATTGATTTGGGTTGATATTTTTTAATGGCTTTTTGCAAATGATTTTTTAGATAAATTACAACTGTGTTTTGAAATTCAGTTGCATATTTATTAACATCAATTTCCTCTTTACGATTAATTTGATTATTAATTAGGTTAATAACTTGTGTTTTTAACCCACTAAAAGAAAAATTAAATTCATTTTCGGTGTGCGGTATTGTATAGTGAGAATGATATTTATCAGCATTTTCCTGTCAAAGTTTATCGATAATTGGACCGCCGGGAAAGCCAAGATTTAGTTTCCGAGCAATTTTGTCATAAACTTCGCCAACAGCATCATCTTGAGTTTCACCAATAATTTTATATTCATCTTTTGAGCTATAAAGCATTAGCTGCGAATGCCCACCAGAAATTAAAAGTCCTAAGGCAGGATATAAAACTTCTTTGCCAATGAAGGCCGAATAAAAATGACCTTCAAGATGATTTAGGGGAAGTAGAGGTTTATTTAAATATAAAGCAATTGCTGATGCTACCATATGTCCAACATGTAGTGAACCAATTAATCCTGGCTCTTTTGTATAAGCAACGAGATCAATTCTGTCAAGATCAATAATACTCTTAACCTCATTTACCAAAATTCCGATATTTTTAACATGCAAACGTGAAGCAATTTCAGGAATTGTACCACCATAATGTTTGTGAATTTCAGTTTGTGATAAGGTTTTCATTCATAATGGATTATTATCTTCAAGTAAAGCAAATGAAGTATCATCATGTGAACTTTCAATAGCTAAAATTATCATTATTGTCCTCCAATTTGTGGATTATGAAAATATTGTAAATCAACATCACTAACATCATCAACTTCATGAAAATTTAATAAGTATTGACTAATATGATTTTTTAGGAGTTGATAGTCCAAAATATCAAAATTATTATGATTTTCGATAAGATTGCATGAAAATGATGGATGAGTTTTAATTTCATAAATATTATATTTGTTAGCCTTGATTCTAATAGTCAAATTCTTTTCATTTAAAAGTTGTTTTTGAGTTAGAAATAAATTATAAGTTGGAGAAAGAAATAATTTAATATTGGAAATTTGTGAAATAGTTTTGGCAAAAAGAAATCCAATTCTTGTGCCAGAAAAACTTCCGGGACCAGTAGTTGTGTATATTTTTGAAAAGTTATTTATTTTTACTTTACTATTTTTTAGCAGTTGATTTAAACCATCATAAAAATAATCAGTTTTTTTCACAAGATCTTTAACATGTAATTCATCTACTATTTTTTCATTGTCAATAATGGCAAAATACAAATCCGCTAGAGATGTTTCGATAAATAATTCCATTAGCTAACCTCTTTTACAATTTCAAAAACATGATTTTGATTTTCATCAAAATAAACATCAATGGCTAAATAATTTTTAAAATTAGTAATAACATTATTTGCCCATTCAATCACAACCAGCTTATCTTCAAAATAATCTTCATAAGCAAAAAGATCACCTTTTAGTTTATAAGCATCAATATGTACTAATTTGTCATAAACTAAAATTGTGTTAAAAGTTGGTGAAATAATTGTTTTTCTTTCACCTAACTTATTAGCAATTTGAGCTACCAAAGTAGTTTTACCAGCTCCTAATTCTCCATTTAACAGTACTGCTTCTAAATTTTTTATGCTTAAAATATAATCAACTAATGAAGTTAATTTTTCAAATTTTTTAAAAACAAATTTTTTATGCATATTTATTGATATTTAATTTTATTTAATTCAGCTTCGTTAAACTCTTTAACAAAATGAATTAATAAATCTCCAGCTGCTAAAAGATCACTTATCGCACAAACTCCAATTGGACTATGTAAATATCTTTGGGGAAGTGAAATTGTTAAAGTAGCAGCTCCACCTTTTGCATATTGTAATTCATGCGCATCAGTTCCACCACCCATTGCTATATATTTATATGAATCAATATTATGCTTTTTCGAAAGATCTTGAAATACTTTTACAAGCTTTGGATCCATCATTGTTCCACGGTCTTTAATTCTAAGAGCAGCTCCTTTAAATAGAGCAGTATTACCGGCAATTGTTCCGATTGTATCATGTGAAGCACATGTATCTAGAGCAATTCCAATATCCGGATTAATTAGTGATACACTAGTTCTAGCACCACGAGTTCCGACTTCTTCTTGTGTTGTTCCAACTAAATATAAATCAACATCTAATTCAATATTTTCAATACTTTTAGCAATATATTCTAGTACTGTGACTCCAGCACGATTATCCATGGCTTTACCACCAATTAGATTTTCATCTTTAAATAAAATAGTTTCACCGCTCATAAAAACTAGATCACCAACAGCGGCTCCTTGCGCCATAGCATCTTCATCACTTTTGAACCCAAAATCAGCATATATCTCATTATTAGTTATAGCCTTTTTCACTGCTTCTTCTTGCATGATATGAATGCTAGTGTGTCCAAAAACTCCTAGGAATTCTTCGTTGCTTTGAGTTAGCAATTTTGCCTTAGTTCCAATCACAGTACTTGGTCAAATTCCACCAACTGGTGAAAGAAGTAGTTGACCTTTTTTGTCGATAAATCTAACCATGTAACCAACTTCATCCATATGAGCAGCAATCATTACTTTTGGCGCATTAGCTTTTTTAGATTTTTTATAAAAAATAATTGAACCAAAATTATCACGGCTAATTTCGAAGTTTTTATCTGTTATTGATTTTTTAAGTTCTTGAGCAACTGGATCTTCATATCTTGACATTGCCTCAATTTCCATATATTTAATTAAACGATTTTTAAAATTTTCTTCTTTTTTCATATTATTATCTCCTAACTTTATAAAGAATTATAACTATAATATTTTAGCATTAATTTAAACAATAAAAATTAAAGACGAAAACCCTTTCTAAAAGAACTTATAATACTAAATTTAATGTTAACTGCGATTTTAAGATAAATAAAAAAGTTAAATTAAATTAATGATTTTAGCAAAATAATAAATGTCATCGCATTATAAAGATAGGTAATTTTAATGTTATGTGTTGTGTAATTTATTGAATTTTTCAAAGAAAATATTACTAAAGGCCTATATTATTCACTTTTATGATTACAAATGATGGTCATAAAATTAGTAGTTTATAAAATTTTTAGTTAAGAATATTAAAATTTTTTATTAGCTAATTTTTAAATTATAAAAATTTGTAATTAGAATTAATAAAAATAGCTAAAAAATCTAAATAAAATTTTTTAAAATAAATTATAGAAATTTTATAGGAGATAAAATTGCCAAATTATTTGAAATTTAAACAAAAATTATTGATTTTTTATTGAATTTTAATAAAATGAAAAATTAAAATTTTTTCAAATTGAGGCAAAAATATATTTTTTTATAAAAAATACATATAAATAAGACTTTTTTTGCGTAAATTTAGCATTTTTTTTAAAAAAAATGGGAAAAAATAAAAATAAATTGAAAATTATAATAATATTATCTTGTTCGTAATTGCTCTTAATTATTTAAAACCGAGATATTACAAACATAAAATTAAATAGAAATATTAATTTAGGTGCTTACAAATCAATGAATTTTCAATAAAAATTCAATAAAATCTAATTTTGTTTGATTAAAATAATTTAACTTAGGTAAGTTTTAGAAGAATAATAATTCTATTTTGTTTATATAAATGTTAAATTAACTATAAATATATTTTTTCAAACCCAATATGTTTATATATAGATAGGAGAGAAAATCTTATGAAAAAAAATAAAAAGTTTGCTAAAAAATTAATGACATTAGGTGCGTTTATTGTTTTAGGATCAGCCGGAGTTATCGCAGCTTCATGTACCACTAAGATTAAAAAACCAACATATGAGCGTTTAGTTTTTGATCAAAGTGAAGTTTCTGGACAAATAGATTATGTTGCTTTAGGAGATGATTATGCCGCCGGAAATAACTACAGTGATAATAATTATCTTTTAAATGAATATAATATCGACACCGAAAGTATACAAGGAGTTTCATACGCCTCATACTTTGCTAATGCCGTAAAAGAATTAAAAGATAGCAAAACTAATTTAAGAAGTTATAAAAATTATGGTCTATCAGGATCAACAATTGAGGAATGACTTTATCTTTTAAACCCAGAAAAATACAGAAGCAATGCTATAATTGAAAAAAACTTTGAATATAACAAAAACCTAATGGCAGCTAATGGATCTAAACGTTTAGAAAAGACTTTTGGCAACTTCGAAAATTCAAATTATAATGAGCTAAAAGATAGCATTAAGCGAGCAAATCTAATCACCCTATCTCTTGGATATAATGATTTCTTTGCTACAAATGATATTTTTAATTTATTACTTGAATTTCATAATATTGATAGTAATCTTTCACAAATGGAAGAAAAATTAAAGGCATGGTTAGATAGAGCAGAACAAGTGTCATCATTTATTTATGAAAATTATGACCGTTTACTAACTGAAATTAGAAGAATTAATCCTAATGCTAATATTACTTTAGTGGGATATACCAACCCATTTTTAAAATTAAGCACAATTATCAAAAATCAATTTGCTTCAAACAAAGATTACGTTCATGAGGGCTTAGAAATTTTAAATAAACAAATTAAAGCTGTAGCTCTAAGCAATAATGTTAACTTTGTTTCATATTATAATGAAGAACAAATTCTTAATAATCCAAGCAAATTTTCTTCAGATTTATTTGAAATGTTCCCTTCAGTTGAAGGATATAAGAAATTGGCGCAAGATTTATTTATGAAGCTTGCACTTGGAGAAAGTGAATATAACGCCATCATAAGTGATCAATTAGTTGTTGGAGTTGATAATCAAGGATATAAAAAATCGATTCTATTTGATACTAAATCTGATAGCGTTAAATCAGCTATCGTTGGAGATAGTGGCGATGGATTAAGTAAAAAATACGATTTTGAATCTCAAGAAATTAACCAAAAATTAATTGATAATCAAAATAGTGGTTTCAATGCCAACATATTTGGAGTTTATAAAGCCCAATTTAATAACGGAATGAATATGTCAGGGTTTGAATTAATTGAATATTTCTTTAAAACATTGAAAATTGTTGGAATTGATTTAAATGAATATCGTGATTCATTTACTTTGCTAGAAGATGAACTAGGCAGAGATGACACCCGTAATTTATTTATCGAATTCATAAATACTGTTTTTGATAGTCAAACTCTTGATAGTGAACTTAAATCATTTAATAAAAAAGCTAATGAATTAATTAGAGTAACTCCACCAGAAATGCTAACAACCAAAGCAATTGCTAAAATATACTACGAAGAATTTTCTTCACCTGACCACATTTATAATTTTTTTAAGGAAATAGCTAAATCTAAATTTGTTCAAGATCCTAAAATTAATAAAGAATTTAGAGAATATCTAAAACCTTTTATGAGGAAATTAACTAGTTCGAATTTATATAAAGCATTTTTCGATTTATTAAAAGTTTCAATCGAAGAAAAATCACTTGCTCAAATTGATTTCGAATTACAATTAGATACTTTTGTTGATAGTATGATTAACTTAGTATTTGACGAACCTAATAAATATTCAGAATATTCAAATTACATTGAATTTTTAGGAGCATTAACTCAAAGAAGTAAAGTTGAAATTAAAACCGTTCTAGATTCATTTGTAACTTGACTACAACAAGACAAAATCGTAGCCGATAAAATTGTTGATAGTATTGCCGGATCACTAATTGATCTTTACAAAATTGATGGAGAAAATGCCAAAAGTGTTAGAGAATTTGTTCGAATTTTTGTACTAAACTTTAACAAATTAAAAAATTCTGATGTTTTAGTTGGTTTCATAGCTGAATCATTTAGCAGCATTAAACTTGAAATTTCTAAAACACCAACCGTTAGCGAACTTTTTGCCACCTTCATTGATAGTATGATTACTGATAGATATGATGCAAATAATGAAAATAAACTACTATTTACTTTGGCATCAGCAAATCTAGGACAAACTGAAGAAGAGAAAAAATCATACCAAGCTGGACTTGAAGTTATCAGTTTATCATTTATTGCAAAAGAAGATTTCTTTGACACTCAAAATACAAATTATTTAGAAAACAACCAAAAACGTGAAAGATTATTCAAATTATTAACCAATCTAATTAAAGATAAAGATAAAGAACTAACCCAAGAAGGAAGACAACTTATTTCAAATGTTTTAGGTCGATTAGTTGAACAAGCATTTTTGGATGAAAAATCAGACCTAAATGTTACAATCAAAAAATTATTAGATTACTTCATTATTGAACCATTAATTCTAAACTTCAAAAATAACTTCAAAGGCAACGATGCTAATGGAATTGAATCAATCGAGAAATTCATTAGAGACATTTGAGCTACATTATGATCACAGATTAAAAATAAGGATTCAATTGATGGAATTAAAAACTTATTTGCTAAAGTGCTTGAAAGAGCAGAGCAATATGATAATGAATCACTATATGCATTCGTAATTAGTGTTTTCAAAGACGGTGAAAACAATAAACTATATGACTTAATTAAAATCATAGTTTCACAACTAACGGCAACCGATGGAGTGTTTGATAATGTCTTTAATAAAGCGATAGATTGAATTCAAAAAGAAACTAAACACACATTTAGTGAAGAAAATAAAGCTAAAATTAGTGCTTACTCTAAAGAAATACTAAAAAATGCCCCAAATACTACTTTATACGACCATATTGAATCTAAGGTAAAAGAAATTTCTAAGACATTAGATAAGACAAAACAAAGAAATTTCGAAGAATTCTCAAAATATTTTGGTAGTGAAATGAATAAATTTCTAACAGTTAATAATAAAGGAATTGTTCCGGAACTTCTGGACGTATTTTTAGCCCGTGATAGAGATAATAAATATCACATTGAATTTAATAGAGTTATTGAAACATTATCACTATTTTTCAAAGAGGATAAAATAATTGAATATATTATTAATAAATTCGATTTAAAAACAATTATTGAGTCAACTTTAGATAGTATCAAATTTAAAGGTGAAAATAGTCAAAAAAATTGACAAAAGGTTCTAATTGACCTAAAGAAATTTATTAATGATAAATATACTAATTTTATTATTCCTACAATTAGGAAATCTTTTAATACAATTTTTTCTGATAAAGAATTAATCAAAAAATCTAAATCATTTACGGAATTAATTGTTAATTTTATAACTCAAGAAAAAGAAGAATTAAAAAAACAAACTGTTAAATATGTTAATGAGTTATTATTGGATAATAAAACAAATTTAAAAAATAATATTTCAGAGCTAATTGTTTCTGTTGTCGACGAAAGTTTTAATAATGTAGCATTAAACGATAACCAAAAGTTGGAAACAAAAAAAATGATTACAAAATTATTAGACTCATTTACTAAATTTAAATTAACTGAAAAAATGGTTGAGATTATATTTAACAATTTAGAAAAGAATATTAAAACTCAATTATTTAATTTTAGTAGATATGATATAAAATTAAACTTAGTTGAGATTTTCAATGGAGTTGATCATAGTGAGTTAATCAATTTTATAAAAGAATTAACATCAAGTGAAGTGAAAAATATTTCAATAATTGCTCTTAAAAATTGAAAAATAATATTAAATAGTTTTATAACAAATTCTAATGAGTCTAACTCAAATAATCAACAAAATGGAATTTTCGAGTTATCTGGGGATTTAAAAATAAGTAGTAATGTTTGATTAACTTTATTCAAAGAAACATTTAGTAAGTTAGATGAACAAGGCAAGAATGAAATTAAAGGCGAATTAAACAAAATTTTGGTTGATGGTTTTAGCACAAATGTAATATTCAAGCAATTTATAAAAAATCAATTTAATAATATTAAAAATCAAATTATAGAAAAAGAACCCTTAGCTGATAAATTACTATCCAAAATATTTGATTCAACTTCTAAGACTTTTGAGGATCAATTAGTTACAAATATACTAAAAAACGTAAGTGAATGATTAGTTAATCTGGACGGAAAAACAATAAATAGCATTTCAGAGTTAAACATGCAAATTACTACATTGCTTAATGAAACAAAAGAAAAATTTGTTCAATTAGTTAAAAAAACAGTTAAAGATCAATTTAAAGAAAAAGAAAACACACTGGAATTGTCAGGATTAATTTTTGATTTATTAAACCAAAAATATGAATTAGATGCTTCAAATATAAATAGCGAAAATATAAAATTATTTATATCTAGATTATTTAAAAATATTGGAAATTCTGCAATCATTGATAATTTCATTGAGAAATTAATAGAAAAAATATTTCAGATTAAATTACTTGATGAAGAATTTATATTTAGCAAAAACAAAACTTTAAAGCAAACTAAAGAACTGATTGATTCTATTAAATTTGATGAAATTTTTTCAAAAGATAATTTAGATAAGTTATTTTCAGATATGTTAAAAAATAACGAAGTTGATACCTTAAAAGGTGAAATTGTATCATTATACGAATATATTACAACTAATCTTTCAAAATTAAAAGAATTAAAAAATGAAAATAAAGATTTATCTAATAAATATTTTGAAAAATTATTTAAGGATTACAAGAAATATATAATTAGAACCTTAAATTCTATAAACAAAACAATTAAGGATGATGGTACTAATAAAATTAAAAATTCAATTACCGATTCATTAAGAGAAATATTGAAAAAATCAATTGATGATATTGAAGATTCAAAATTAGAAAATAAATACATTGCTCCTGATAAAATCAAAAAAATTTCAAGAATGGTAATTAATTATGATGAAACAAAAAATTTAATAAACAACTTAATAACAAAACTTGGGGAAAATGAATTTGAAGAAACTGGTAATTATGATGAAATATTATGAAAGGTTTTTGACAGTTCAGAAAAAGATTTAATTACAGATTTGACACGAATTATTACTAGAATATCAAGTGATGACAAAACATTAGATATTCTTGTTGACGAAATTTTTAGGTTTTTATCACTAGAAAATGTTATTGAAGAAGATAAAACATTTTTCAAGAATTTAATTAAAAAAATGGTTCCAAAAATTCAAGAAACTGATTTTTACAAAAAGAAGGTAATGAATCGCTTATTTAAAATCTTCAAAAATAAGGCAAAACCAGCTGGCATTCTTAACTTCAATGTTTGAATAAAAGAATTAATGGAAGAATTTGTTTCAATATTTAGTTTAAGAGATGTAGGAATATTTGTTGACTTAATAGGTGAAGGAAATGTGATTGATGGTCCTGAATTTGTTAAATTAATTAATCTAATTTTAGGTAAATCAAATTTAGAAAATTCATTTGTTTATAATAGTCTAAAAAATATCAACAATAATCCTGATGCTCTAAAAAGAAGCAATATTGATACCTTGAATAATCTTGCTTGAAATAGAAACTTCTTTGGTGAAGAAAAAATTAGTGATGACCCGGACAATGTAAAAGTTGAATTTGACCCACTTGCTTTTTTAGACAAGGCATTTAAATTATTAGCTATTGAAGTAACAAAAGAATTTAAATTATATAAAGATTATGAAAATGACTATTTGATTAGATATAATAAGGAAGCATATAAAGCTACATATCGTTTCTTAGTTGCTTTAAAATTTGCAATATTTGAAATGTTTGGTAGAGAAACAATTGATTATTATAGAGAAGTAGGTCCCACAAAAGTCGGCCTTTACACTAGCAAAACAGCTATATTATGAGAAATTCAAGAAGGTTCTGGTCTTAAATGAATATCAAATGTATTTAAAGGAATGCAAAACTACTTTTTACACACAAATATAAGAAGAGAACTAACTAATTATGTTGATAGAAAAGGAACATTTAATTATTACTACGCTCAAGAAGAAAATTATACTCCTAGCTCAATTGATTATTTAATTGTAACTAGCGGATATCATAGTTCTGAACAAAATAAATTAGTTCCATTTAAATATAAAGTTACTAAAGATGGCCAAACGAGAACAATTAGCAAAAGAGATTACATTCTATTAACAATTAGAGAAGGTGGATTTGCTAAATTTATGAAAATAAATAATGAAAAGTCGAACTCTAGTTGAAGTGGTCTTGATAAGGTTGATTTTTCAAAAGTAGAGGAATAATTCAAAAAATGTAAAAGAAGGCAAAATAAGCTTTCTTTTTTTATTTAAATTTAAATTCATTTGCCTTAACCATTAAATAAACATTAATAAAATCATATTTTTTCATATAAATAATTATTAGTTATTTTATGAATTAGGTATTAAAAAATGCTTATGTATATTTATATATAGACATAGTATTTACAAGTGTTTCTCATACAAAATTTAGTTGAATTTAATACTATTATTAGTGTCTTAAAACATTTTTCGTTTTTATTTAACTTTGTTAAGGTCAAAAATACAACAGTTAGAAATAAAGATGATTAAGTAAATGAAATTTGTTTACAAACATAATATAAATAAAGGAAAATTATGAAAAAGAAAAACTTTAAGTGTGAATTGCTTTACCAATCACAATTGCAACTTTACCGCTAATTGCTGCAGCATGTGATCAAAATAATAAGAAAACTAAGCCTATAACCAAAGGTGTAGAAGAATCTAAGCAAAGAGATAAAAAGTACTACATCCTATACTTCTCAACAAGGTAATAAAGGTACTTCAAATGAAGGATATCAACAAGATAGTAAAAGTACTACACCTGATGGAAATCAAGAAGAAAGTAAGGGTACTGCAACTGAAGAACCTCAAAAAGATGACAAAGGTACTCAAGATAATCCTATTACGGCTTGATTCAAAAAAATATTCGGTATAAAAAAATAATAATCAAATAAGATCGAAGAAATAAGTTATCTTTGAATATGTAAAGAAAACTGGTAGTGGTGTAAACAATTTCAATTTTTATAAAATTCAATTAAGAGACAATATTGATGTAATCAAAAAATAAATTTGAAATTGTTTTAATTCAATTTATCATCACACTAATATACGTGATTAGAATTTGAATAAAATCACTACAAAAATAATGTATTATTTTTTAACTAATTTAAGGAAGGCAAAATAAGCTTTCTTTTTTATTTAAATATAATTTAATTTGCTTGCGAAGGTAGTTAAACAAGCACTAAAATAAATCATATTTTTTTACCAAAATAACTAATAAGTTATCCACTAAGAAGGGTAGCAAAAATGTTATATATATATAAATATATATAGAACAACATAAATGCGCGTATTTAGCATATTAAATCCAGCTAGTTTTAAGACTATTATTTAATTTAGAACACTTTTTATTTACCTTTTGTTAAAAGCAATTAACAATTATAAATGAAGATATCATGACTAAAATGAAAATTGTTTGCAAATATAAATGAATAATTAAGGAAAAGTATGAAAAAGAAAAACTTTAAGTGATGAATTGCTTTGCCAGTGGCAATTACAACCTTACCACTAGTCGCAGCGGCATGTGATCAAAATAATAATAATGAAAAAAAAGAAACTAAACCTATAACTGATGGAAGTGATCAAAAAATAACTACACAAGATAATGGCATTAAAAAAGATCCAATGACAAATTTACCAATGACTGATCAAGATGGCAAAATGGGAGAAAAAGATAAAAATAACTCAAATCCTGTTCCCCCAACAACTAAAAAAGAAGAAGGAAAGAAAGAAGATACCGAATCTAAAAACCCTCAAACAAATGAAGGAAAAAAGGATGAAACTCCAAAACCCCCAGCAGTTGATAAAGATAAATCTCAATCTGATGAGCAATCGTCTGAAAACAATTCCTCAGATTCTACAAAAAATGATAGTAAAACTAAATCCGAAGAAAAATTAAAAAAAGAAATGGAATTGCAAAAACAAATACTTGATAAAAAAAATAAGATAAAACAAATAATAAAAGCATACTCATTAGGTGATGAATTAACAAAAGAACTAGAAGTTGAAAACAACTTGGAAAAATTAAACGCGGTTGAGTCTAAAGCATTAGAAGAAGTAAGTAAACGTATAAAGCAAGTTCTAGAAAATGAAAATAAATTAGATGATATTCCTTCTCTAATTCAAAAAATAAAAAATCTTGACTCTTCAACATCAGAATTAGTTGGAATAAAAGAAAAAACAATTAAAGAATTTTACTTAGAATTTATTAAGGGTTTAGAATCTAAAAATGTTGTTGAATTTATGGAATTGCAAGATTTAATTAATAAAAATAATAGTAACAAAGATTACTCATTCATAGAAAAAATCTATAATTCATATAATTCTAAATACTCTCCAATACTACAATTAATAAAAAAATATAATTTGGAAACAAATTACAAAAAGCAAATAGATGCTAATAAATCATTTTCTCAGTTATATGATTTAAAAAAATTGGTTGATGAATTTATTTCCAAAATAAAAACTATTAAAGAAATAAAAATTAATTCTGAAAACAATGAGTTTACATTCCAACTAAGCGACGGTAGAAAAAAATTAGAAAAGGATAAATTTCAAATATTTTTTAAACAAATAGATGAACCTAAATCAAATGAATCTATTATTGCCCCAACTCGAGAAAAATATAATGATATTACACTTGAATATACAGTAAAATTCATGAGAAGAAAGGGTAAAAATAAGAATATAAAATCAAAAATTTATCTTTTAGGAGTGCAAATAGAAGATCAAATATACATAATTCCTGATATATCATTAGATAAAATATTAGAAATTAGAAAAAATGAAAATTTTGAGTCTAAAAATTACCCCGAATTAAAATATGTACTAGAAATTGATTAATTTTGAAAAAAATAAAATAGATATATACTACCTTTAATTTAAATAAGTTAACACTCCGGGATAAGGGGTGTTTTTATGATAAAACAATTTTCATTTAATGAAAAACTAAAATCCTGCAAATTATTATAGAGGACATATTTGAAATTCCTTTAATTCAATTTATCGTCGATATTAATTATCAATATAAAAATATATCGCCAAAATAATACATAGATTAGATATGAAGAAAGGACACTAATTTCACTAATTTAGAGAAAGCAAAATAAGCCTTTTTTTTATTTAAATTTACTTAATTAAATCATCAACAAGCACTAAAACAAAGCATATTTTTTCATCAAAATAACTAATAAGTTATTCATTAAGAAGGGAATAAAAATGTTATATAAATATATATAGAACAACATAAATGTGAGTATTTAGCATATTAAATCCAGCTAGTTTTAAGATTATTATTTAATTTAGAACACTTTTTATTTACCTTTTGTTAAAAGCAATTAACAATTATAAATGAAGATATCATGACTAAAATGAAAATTGTTTGCAAATATAAATGAATAATTAAGGAAAAGTATGAAAAAGAAAAACTTTAAGTGATGAATTGCTTTGCCAGTGGCAATTACAACCTTACCACTAGTCGCAGCGGCATGTGATCAAAATAATAATAATGAAAAAAAAGAAACTAAACCTATAACTGATGGAAGTGATCAAAAAATAACTACACAAGATAATGGCATTAAAAAAGATCCAATGACAAATTTACCAATGACTGATCAAGATGGCAAAATGGGAGAAAAAGATAAAAATAACTCAAATCCTGTTCCCCCAACAACTAAAAAAGAAGAAGGAAAGAAAGAAGATACCGAATCTAAAAACCCTCAAACAAACGAAGGAAAAAAGGATGAAACTCCAAAACCCCCAGCAGTTGATAAAGATAAATCTCAATCTGATGAGCAATCGTCTGAAAACAATTTCTCAGATTCTACAAAAAATGATAGTAAAACTAAATCCGAAGAAAAATTAAAAAAAGAAATGGAATTAAAAAAACAAATAACTGATAATAAAATAAAATAAATATAAAAGCATACTCATTAGGTGATAAATTAACAAAAGAACTAGAAGTTGAAAACAACTTGGAAAAATTAAGCAAACTTGAATCTAGAGTTCTAAAAGAAGTAAGTAAATATATAAAACAAGTTTTGCAAAATAATAATAAATCAGATAATATTCCTTCTCTAATTCAAAAAATAAAAGATCTTAACTCTTCAACACCGAAACTAGCCGAAATAAAAGAAAAAACAATTAAAGAATTTTACCTAGAATTTATTAAAGGTTTAGAAGCTAAAAATGCTATTGAATTTATGGAATTGTAAGATTTAATCAATAAAAATGATACTAACACGGGTTACTCATTCGTAGAAAAAATCTATGCATTATATAATTCTAAATACTCCCCAATACTACAATTAATAAAAAAATATAATTTAGAGAATAATTACAAAACTCAAATAGATAACAATAAATCATTTGAACAATTATATAATTTAGAAAAATTAGTTAATGATTTTATGTCTAGCATTAAAACCATTACTAATGTAAAAGTTGAATCTGATAAATTCAAATTTAAATTAAGTAGTGAAAGAAAGGTGGTAGAAGGTGGTGTATTTAACGTAATTATTAAAAAAGTAGACACAACTACGCCGTCAAATTCAAGAGATTCTATTATTATTTCAGAACCAATTATATTTAATAAGGATACAAATGAATATGAAGCAAAATTTAGAAGGAGAAATAATAAAACAAATATAAAATCAAAAATTTATCTATTAGGCATAGCAGTTACTACAGAATCTGGAAAAAATACTGCTACTATTTAATTCCTGATTTATCATTAGAAGAATCCACTAAAATATGTGATGATCAAAATTTTAAATTTGATAAATATCCTGATGAAATAAAATCAAAATTAAAATATGTGTTGGAAATCTAATAATTTTACAAAACAATCATATTTAATTTTAATTTACATTAAACTCCTAATTTAAAATCCATATTTTCCTACATATAATACGGATTTTATTTTTTATTTTTTTGATTTAAATTAATAAACTCGATGTTATTTAGCTTATATATTAAAATTTTTTATTTAATTTTGTCTATTGTTGTTTATATCCTTTGCTTAAAAATTAAAAATGCAAATTTTATATAAAAAAATCAAACAAAGCTATTTGCTATTGTTTGATATTTAAAACCCTAATAATTATTTATTATTTACTAGATTTATTATTTGGATTTAATTGTTTTCCGCGATTTCCTTGGACATTAGAGTAAGCTTTGTTTTGTCCACTTGTACCTTTGTTAGGATTTGATTGATTAGATTTATGATTGTTATTATTTTGATTATTCATATATTTACTTTTTTTATAAGTAATTTTTTGATTTTCACCTTTTTTCGTTATATTACATTCATTATTTAAAAATTCAATTAATTATCAACTTAAATGAAAAAATAGCTAATTTAAAGTATAAAAAAAATCCAAAACTGGATTTTAGTGCGTTATGTTTTTGTTCTCTGAAAACTGAATATCGTTGTAATTTAGATTAATCTGCTATAGAATTCACTATTAAACCGTTCAATTTATTAGTACTGGTCAGCTGAATGCATTGCTGCACTTACACCTCCAGCCTATCAACCTCATAGTCTATAAGGAATTTAAAAGGGAATACTCATCTTTGAGGGGGCTTCCCGCTTAGATGCTTTCAGCGGTTATCCCTGCCGCACTTGGCTACCCAGCTATGCTTTTGGCAAAACAACTGGCACACCATCGGTGCGTCCACTCCGGTCCTCTCGTACTAAGAGTAGCTCTCATCAATATTCCAACGCCCACATCAGATAGGAACCAAACTGTCTCACGACGTTTTGAACCCAGCTCGCGTACCGCTTTAATGGGCGAACAGCCCAACCCTTGGAACCGACTCCAGCTCCAGGATGCGATGAGCCGACATCGAGGTGCCAAACCTTCCCGTCGATGTGATCTCTTGGGAAAGATAAGCCTGTTATCCCCGGGGTAGCTTTTATCCGTTGAGCGACGGCCTTTCCACAAAGAACCGCCGGATCACTAAGTCCTGCTTTCGCACCTGCTCGACTTGTAGGTCTCACAGTCAATCACACTTCTACCTTTATGCTCTAAGATACGGTTTCTGACCGTATTGAGTGTAACTTTGAACGCCTCCGTTACCCTTTAGGAGGCGACCGCCCCAGTCAAACTACCCACCACACACTGTCCTCTTACCAGATCATGGTAACAAGTTAGAAGTTCAACGTAACAAGGGTGGTATTTCAACGGTGACTCCACTCAGACTAGCGTCTAAGCATCATAGTCTCCCACCTATCCTACACATGTTAAATCAAACTCCAATATGAAGTTATAGTAAAGCTCCACGGGGTCTTTTCGTCTAGATGCGGGTCTCCGGCGTCTTCGCCGGAACCATAATTTCACCGAGTCTAATGTCGAGACAGTTAAGAGATAATTACTCCTTTCGTGCAGGTCAGTATTTAGCCGACAAGGAATTTCGCTACCTTAGGACCGTTATAGTTACGGCCGCCGTTCACCCGGGCTTCACATCAATGCTTCGCAGATGCTAACACCTTTGCTTAACCTTCGGGCACTGGGCAGGAGTCACCCCATATACATCGTCTTACGACTTAGCATAGAGCTGTGTTTTTGATAAACAGTTCCCCCTTACTATTCACTGCGGCCCACTTTTTAAGGTGGGCATCCCTTCTTGCGAACTTACGGGATGATTTTGCAGAGTTCCTTGACATTAGTTTTCTCGCTCGCCTTAGAATACTCATCTTGGGGACGTGTGTCCGTTCTCGGTACGGGTTTCACAGAATTTAAGTTAGCAGCTTTTTTAAGAGGTATGAAATCGTATAATTCGCTACTTTGTTGCCATTTCACTATGCATCATAACTCCCGGTTATGCCGTGCGGATTTGCCTACACGACCCAGTTATTATTTACCCCACAATCCAATAAGTGGTAATACTATCCTCCCCCGTCACTACATCACATTCTAGAAAGTACAGGAATATTAACCTGTTGTCCATCGGCTACGCCTTTCGGCCTCGTCTTAGGACCCGACTAACCCTGGGTGGACGAACCTTGCCCAGGAAACCTTCCCCAATAGGCGTCAGAGATTCTCACTCTGAATCGTTACTCATACCGGCATTCTCACTTGTAAGCGCTCCACCAGTCTTCACAGTCTGGCTTCAATGCCCTTACAACGCTCTCCTAACGCATTTCTGCCCGTAGCTTCGGTATTGTGTTTTAGTCCCGTTAAATTATCGGCACAGAGTCTCTCGACTAGTGAGCTATTACGCACTCTTTAAACGATGGCTGCTTCTGAGCCAACATCCTAGCTGTTTAAGAAACTCCACAACCTTTCTCACTTAACACAATTTTGGGACCTTAGCTGACGATCTGGGTTGTTCCCCTCGCGTGCATCGACGTTATCACCGATGTACCGACTGCATAGTAGTTCATGATAGTATTCGGAGTTTGATTATAGTCAGTACGGCTAGGCGCCGCCATTCCATATTCAGTGCTCTACCCCCACCACTTAACACTACACGCTAGCCCTAAAGCTATTTCGGAGAGAACCAGCTATCTCCAGGTTCGATTGGAATTTCACCCCTACCCACAAGTCATCCGGGCACTTTTTAGCGTACTACGGTTCGGTCCTCCACTTAGTGTTACCTAAGTTTCAACCTGCTCATGGGTAGATCACCTGGTTTCGGGTCTATATCAACATACTAAAGCGCCCTGTTAAGACTCGATTTCTCTACGGCTTCGCTTTATTCCACTTAACCTTGCATGTTGACATAACTCGCCGGTCCATTCTGCAAGATGTACGCCATCACCCATTAACGGGCTCTGACTAACTGTAAGTAATTGGTTTCAGGATCTATTTCACTCCCCTCCCGGGGTTCTTTTCACCTTTCCCTCACGGTACTAGTTCGCTATCGGTGTCTGGTTAGTATTTAGCCTTACCGGGTGGTCCCGGCGGGTTCAGACAGGGTTTCACGTGCCCCGCCCTACTCAGGATACTACTTGAAGACTTATTCATTTCGCTTACGGGAATTTCACCCTCTATGTTTAAGCATTCCAGCTTATTCTGCTATGTTTAAGTTTTGTCTAACTTCGTATAAGTAGTCCTACAACCCCAACATCAAATGTTGGTTTGGGCTCTTCCCCGTTCGCTCGCCACTACTGAGGGAATCATTCTTTATTTTCTTTTCCTGCTGCTACTGAGATGTTTCAATTCACAGCGTGTCTCTTCATTCGACTATGAATTCATCGAAATGATAATTGAGGATTAGCTCAATTGGGTTTCCCCATTCGGAAATCCCCGGATAACAGCTTATTTCCAGCTAACCGAGGCTTATCGCAGGTAATCACGTCCTTCTTAGACTTCCAGACCCAAGGCATCCACCAAAAACTCTTATCTTGTTTAATAGTTGTTTTGTTATTGTTTGTTGTATGACCTATTGTTGTCTTTAATTTTGATATATATATTCTATAGGTTGATCTAAACTTTGAAATATTAATTAATATAATTTTTCAATGTCGATATTCAGTTTTCAAAGAACAAATATAGAGAGATAGATCTCTCAAAACTGAATACGAATATTTTTTCCATAACTAGGTGTACTCCGTAGAAAGGAGGTGATCCATCCCCACGTTCTCGTAGGGATACCTTGTTACGACTTCACCCCAGTCACCAGTCCTACCTTAGGCAGTTGCCTCCGAGGTTAGCAAACCGACTTTGGGTATTACCAGCTCCCATGGTGTGACGGGCGGTGTGTACAAGACCCGAGAACGTATTCACCGCAGCATAGCTGATCTGCGATTACTAGCGATTCCGACTTCATGGAGTCGAATTGCAGACTCCAATCCGAACTGAGATCGGCTTTTTGAGATTTGCTCCATGTCGCCATATTGCTTCTCTTTGTACCGACCATTGTAGCACGTGTGTGGCCCCACTTGTAAGAGGCATGATGATTTGACGTCATCCCCACCTTCCTCCCAGTTACCCAGGCAGTATCTCTAGAGTCCTCAACATTACTTGTTAGTAACTAAAGATAGGGGTTGCGCTCGTTGCAGGACTTGACCAAACATCTCACGACACGAGCTGACGACAACCATGCACCATCTGTCACTCCGTTAGCCTCCACTATATCTCTATAGCTTCGCGAAGGATGTCAAAAGTGGGTAAGGTTTTCCGTGTATCTTCAAATTAAACCACATGCTCCACCGCTTGTGCGGGTCCCCGTCAATTCCTTTAAGTTTCACTCTTGCGAGCATACTACTCAGGCGGATCATTTAATGCGTTAGCTGCGTCAGTGATTCCTCCACCGACTAATGATCATCGTTTACAGCGTGGACTACCAGGGTATCTAATCCTGTTTGCTCCCCACGCTTTCGTCCCTCAGCGTCAGTATAGACCCAGTAAGCTGCCTTCGCCTTTGGTGTTCTTCCATATATCTACGCATTTCACCGCTTCACATGGAATTCCGCTTACCTCTATCTAACTCTAGTTTGCCAGTATCCAAAGCGAGCCAGGGTTGAGCCCTGGAATTTGACTCTAGACTTAACAAACAGCCTACGAACGCTTTACGCCCAATAATTCCGGATAACGCTTGCGACCTATGTATTACCGCGGCTGCTGGCACATAGTTAGCCATCGCTTTCTGACAAGGTACCGTCAGCTCAATAGCATTTCCTCTACTGAGTGTTCTTCCCTTATAACAGCACTTTACAATCCGAAGACCTTCATCGTGCACGCTGTGTCGCTCCATCAAGCTTTCGCTCATTGTGGAATATTCCCTACTGCTGCCTCCCGTAGGAGTTTGGGCCGTATCTCAGTCCCAATGTGGCCGTTCAGTCTCTCGACCCGGCTAAACATCATAGTCTTGGTGGGCCATTACCTCACCAACTAACTAATGTTCCGCACCCTCATCCTTTAGTGGAGCTTTGGAGCTCCTTTCACAACAGAATCATGCGATTCTATGCGTATCCGGCATTAGCCAATGTTTCCATTGGGTATTCCAATCTAAAGGGCAGATTAAGTACGTGTTACTCACCCATTCGCCGCTAGGTCCTAAAAGAACCTCGCTCGACATGCATGTATTAGGCACACAGCCAGCGTTCATCCTGAGCCAGGATCAAACTCTTAATATTTGATTTTGGTTGTTATTTTGTTTTTTTGTTATTTAAATTATTTTTTAAATTGACGTTATGGTATTCGTATTCAGTTTTCAAAGAACTATCTAGGCACAACTTAATAAATCGCACAATTACTATTATACATATTTTATTTTTTTTAAGATGAAAAAATATTTTTTTATTATAAATTTATTTTGTCGTAAAAAAATAAACCGATTAACTCGATTTATCACTTATTAAATTATATATATAATATTGTGTTAATTCTAATGTCACTTTTAAATTATAATATTGATTCAATTTTGACTTTATATTTGTGTGGAGCTTCAACTTCGACTATATCTTTAACTTTTTTTCCTAATAAAGCTTTTGCCAATGGTGAAGTGTTAGAAATTTTATTATTAAATGGATCGGCATCCAAAGCACCAACGATGGTAGCTTCTAATAATTCATTTGTCTCCAAATTAATTGCTTTAATTGTTGATCCGATTTTTACGTTGTGTGATTTTTTTGATTCAATCACTTCACAATTTTCTAGTATGTGTTGAATTTCAAGAATTTCATTTTCAATTATTGCTTGCTTATCACGAGCAGAATCATATTCCGCATTTTCTGAAAGGTCACCTTGATTTCTAGCTTCTTTAATTTCTTCAATAACTTGTGGTCTAGCTACTTCTTGTAAATATTTTAAACGTTCTTTATACTGTTCAAAACTTTGGACTGTAAGATATATTTTTTTATCATCTTGTTGCATAATTATCTCCTTAAAACTAAGATAAATGTATTTTATCTATTTATCAATAAATAATATCATATTATTAATTATTCTTCACTAACTTTGTCTTTAATTTCTTCATGTGCTAAAATTAATACTTTTTCATTTGCAAATTTTAAATTTTCATAACGCAACTTATAACTTGTTAAAATTGGTTTTGATAATTTTATTTGTTCAAAACTATTAACTGATATAATCATCATTCCCTTTTGATTCAAAAATTTTAAATATTTTTGTAAATGTTGCTCAATTGAAAAATTTTCATTAGACGAAAATATTAAATCATAATCTTGTTTTTGCGATATACCATAAGTTAATTTAATTGTTGACAAATCAGGAAATTCATTTTTTATTTCATCGTATTTTGATAAGTATTTCTGATGAGAATTATCACAAAAAACATTTGATGATGCCAAAGCTGCCGATGAAATAGCTAAATAATCATTTTGGTCATTTATTAAAACATTTTGATATTTGTTCAAATATATTGTGTTGATTAAAAAAGCTACAAAAAAATCATTAATAATGTTGTTATCATAATATTTTTTTATCCCATTTAATACAACGCCATAATTTGGATTTTTTACTCGTAGTTTGGCAATTTCTACTTGCTCTTCTGGATTAATCATTTTTTTAGATATCCGTTTTTTAATAACTAATGTTGCAATAAGAATAACAATAGCAATTATCAAAACAACTACCATGCTAATTGCTAGTGCAGTTCTAACTTGTGGGGAAAGACTTGATGATTTACCACTAAATAGATTTTTCACTATCGTCCCCAATTAATTTTGCAAGTAGGTCACTTTTTTGATCTCGATCTAGAACTAAATTATCTTTGGCAAATTTAAATAATAAGTCAACAAGAATATCAATTTCACCCTCGTCATCAATTTCTGTGATTTTTCCATTGTGTTCTTTTACAAAAAATAGCGCTTCTCCATCAGTTAAAATTAAATAATAATCGCCATTTTCTTCTAAATCAAATAATACATAAATCTCATCACCATCATCAGTAATGATTCTTCGGTCTTCAGTAAAAATATTTATTTCTTTTCTTGACATGATATTCTCCTTAAATACTCTTCTAAAATTAGCTGCGCCGCTAAAGAATCTTTTTTGGTTTTTCGTTTCTTAGAATTAAAACCAGCATTTATTAATATTTCTTCAGCATTAATTGTACTTTGTCTTTCATCCTGAAATTCAATTGGAAGTGAAATAATTTCAGACAATCGGGATGCAAATCTCTCAACCATATAGGTTCTTTTACTTTTTGATAAATCCATTCTTATAGGATATCCTAAAACGATGGTATCAATTTCATTTTTAAAATTACTTTCATTAAGATAATATAAAACTTTTGCAATAACAAGCTTAAAGTGGTTTTCTTCAAAATTAAAATTTTCAAGACCAGTAGCGATGATTCCAAGCGGATCAGAAATGGCAAAACCACATGTTTTTGTGCCCAAATCTAAACACAACTTACGCATTTAAGTCCTTTTTAATTCATTCAACAACGTCTGATAATTTAAATTGATTGTCAATTGACCCTTGACTTACAATTTTATTACCTCCACCCTTACCATTAAATTTAGCAACTAATAAATCAAAAATTATTTTTGAATCATATGTTTTAGAAGCAACCATAACAAAAAATGTATTTTCTGATTTAGCAAGTCCAATAATTAAAGAATCATTATAAGTTTCTCGTAATGATACAATTGCTTTTCGCATAGTATTAGCATCTAAATCCAAAATAATAAATATCTTTTTACCATTAATTATTTCCGGTTTATAAGCTGATGTATCAACATTTTTTGATTGCTCTTGTTTTAGTAGTTTTCGATAATCTTCACGAATTGCATTTTCATCTTGGTCATAACTATCTAGTAACATTTCTTTTGCTTTACTTGATTGTGGAGTAGTTTTTAGAAAATCAAAAGTGTATGAACGATCAAAATTTTTATTCGCTTCAACTAAAGTTGCTAACAATTTTTCTTTATTCTTAATTTCATTTAATAAATACTCTTGTACCAAAGCTGATGAAGTAATAGCCCTTAGCCGATATATACCAGTTCCTTTTGAATCAACACCGACAATTTTAAAGTCTTCAATTAAGCTAGATCTCTCAACGTGAGTTCCCCCACAAAGATCTTTTGTTATTCCTTCAAATTCCACAACTCTAACTGCCTTGGCATCATGATATTCTGATTCTTCGATAGTCATATAAGCTCCCATTTCTTGAGCTTTTTTTATTGATGTAACAACGTAATTTCGCTTAGAATCTTTTTCAATATATTCACGCATGATTTTTTCAATTGATTTTATTTCATCTTTAGTAGGTCGATGATCTAAACCGAAATCAAAAGTAAAATGTTCAGGAGTAATATTTGAACCTAGTTGTTCAATAATTTCATGCGGATATGTCTTTCTCAAAGCATGAAACATAATATGTGTTGATGAGTGATTTCTAGCATAATTAAGGCGTTTATCAGCATCAACAAAACATTCAACTTCTGATTTTTTATTAATTTTTCCTTTTATCATGTGAACATGATTTCAAAACTTATCTTTGAAAACATCAAGAATTTCAATTTTATTGCCATCTTGTAATATATATCCAAAGTCATGATTTTGACCACCACTAGTCGCATAAAATGGAGTTTTATCTAAAATTAGATAAGAAATTGCTTCACTATCATCATTTTTTTCAATCATCTCTTGATCATTTAATAAATATAAAATTTTTGATTTACTTGTTAAATTATCATATCCAATAAAATCAGAAACCTTGTTTGGAATAAATGCAAGTGAATTAATAACTTTTTGCATTCCCATTTCTTGATTGCCACGAGAGCGTTCTTGATGTTCTTTTAAATAGGCGTTAAATTCATCAATATTCAAACTAATACCTTTTTCTTTTAAGATTTCATTGGTTAGTTCAAAAGGAAAACCATAGGTATCAAACATTTTAAAGGCAATTTTCATATCAATTTTTTTATGTTTCTGAAATTCTTGTTCTAATAATTTTTCACCTTCATGAATTGTTTTGGCAAATAACTCTTCTTCTGCTTTAATAATATTTTTAACATATTCAATATCAATATCAAAAATTAAAGATTTTTTTACAATTTCAACTAAACGATATAAAAAGGCTTTTTCTTGAATATGTAAAGCCATACCTGAACGGTAGGCGCGACGAATAAGACGACGAATAATATATCCTCGACCAACATTCGAAGGGCTTACTCCATCATTAATCGCATTAACAGAAGCACGAATATGGTCAGCAATAATTTTAAAATGAGTATTAATTTTACTTTGAGCAGCATCTTTTGTAAAGTAATTATTAATGTCATATCTTAGTTTAGTAAACTTTTCAGTTTCACGAATAATCGGTAAAAATAAGTCAGTGTCAAAGTTTGTTGGTGCATCTTGTAATATCGAAGTAATTCTTTCTAGACCGGCACCAGTATCAATATTTTTGGTAATTAGTTCTGTGTAATTATTTTCTCCATCATTATTAAATTGTGAAAAAACAATGTTTCAAATTTCAACATAGCGATCATTTTCAATATCATTAATTAATAATTCAATTCCCCTTTTGTCATATTTTTCACCACGATCAAAAAATATTTCAGTATCAGGTCCACAAGGTCCTTGACCAACATCTCAAAAGTTAGTTTCGCGAGTCCCTTTAATCATATGACTAGGATCAACTCCACATTTAACTCAAAAGTTATAAGTATCAGTATCTTCAGAAAAATAAGTAATATAAATCCTATCTTTTGTTAATTTTAAAACGTTGAAAATAAATTCATATCCGAATTCAATAGCTTCTTTTTTAAAATAATCGCCAATTGAAAAGTTTCCCAACATCTCAAAAAAAGTATGGTGGCGCGCAGTAATTCCCACATTTTCAATATCATTAGTTCTAATTGATTTTTGTGAATTAGTAATCCGCTTCGATGGTGGAACTTTTTTACCACTAAAATAATCTTTTAAAGTTGCGACACCAGAATTAATTCATAGTAGTGAGGGATCATTTTGCGGAATTAGTGATTTTGATTCTACTACTAAGTGATCTTTTGATTTAAAAAAATCTAATCACATTTGTCTAATTTGTTTTGATGATAACATTATCTTTTTTCTCCTAATTATAAATAAGTTTTTTCTTTACCTTGATAATATACTTTATCAATTATAGCACCGCCAACCACCTTATCTCCATCATAGACAACAATTTCT
This sequence comes from [Mycoplasma] phocae, assembly GCF_003332325.1. Taxonomy (NCBI): domain Bacteria; kingdom Bacillati; phylum Mycoplasmatota; order Mycoplasmoidales; family Metamycoplasmataceae; genus Metamycoplasma; species [Mycoplasma] phocae. Next base: position 511,277 of record NZ_CP029295.1, read on the forward strand.
TGTCCGGGAGTAACTGCTTCAGTCATGGGATAGGTTACTTTAATTTGCGAATTTTCAAGTATTGATAATTGAATCGGGATGTCATTTTGACGATATCTAAATTTAGCGGTTAAATTATTGATATTGAATTTATAAGCAATTCGATTGAAATTTATGGCAATAAGCATATCTGAAAGTAAATATTCTTTATGGTCATCATTTGCCACATAAATAATTGATTTTTCAATATTATGTCCAACTACAAAATATGGCTTACTAAAACCCCCTAAATTCAATCCTTTTCTTTGCCCAATTGTATAATACATTGCCCCTAGGTGATTACCTACGACTTGATTTGTGGCGATATCGTAAATTTTTCCAGGTTTAGCCGGAATATAATTTTCTAAGAATTTAGCAAATTTTCTCTCACCAATAAAACAAATTCCTGTCGAATCTTTTTTATTAGCGGTTGCCAATTTAAGTTCCTTTGCAATTTCTCTTACTTCAGGTTTTGTTAATTTTGCTAAAGGAAAAATTACCCTTTTTAATTGTTCATTATTCAATTGAGCTAAAAAATATGATTGATCTTTATTTAAATCCTTAGCTTTATAAAGTTCACCATCAATTGCATCTGCATAATGACCCATGGCAATAAAATCAGCATTCAAATTATTAAAAGCATAATTAGCAAATGATTTAAATTTAATATATTTGTTACAAAAAATATCAGGATTAGGGGTTCTACCAATTTTATACTCTTCAATTAAATAGTTAAAAACATGATCTCAATATTCTTTAACAAAATCAACGCGATGAAGTTCAATTCCTAGCGCATTTGCAACTTCTTGGGCATCTTGATAATCTTTTTCTTGTGGACATATTTCTTGGTCAAGATCATCATTTCCTTTAAAATCATTATTCAAAAATGAATCTCAGTTTCTCATAAATAAACCAACAACTTCATATCCTTGTTTTTTTAGCAAATAAGCGCAAACTGATGAATCAACACCACCGCTCATTCCCAAAACTACTCTCTTCTTCATGGTATTTCCTTTCCTTAATTTAAACTCACAAAATAAATATAGTGCATTTAATTAGAATGCTTATCAATTAAAATAGTAAATAATTCTAAAAATGTAATATTAAGTAAATTAATTTTTTGAAATTTTTAGAATACAATTTCTAATAAGAAATTTTAAATTAAAAAATAAATTTAATGTCTTTTTTAACAATTAAATTTATTTTTAAAACCCAAATAAGTATGATATTTTATTTAATTAGCTTTTTTATTCAAATCAATTAATAAAATGTAACTAAAAATACAATAAATATTGTTTCTATTAGCTAAATTAACTAAATTGTTTTTAGATATTAATTTAAATTTTTTCAATAATTAATACTTTTTCAATTTTTGTAGCTTTTCCCGCTTTCGAATTTAGCATATTAGTTGTTTTATTGTTTTGTTTATAATTTTTATCATAGTAGATATTAACGAAAGTATATTTAATTTCGTTTTTTAATTTTTCTCAAACATTTTCTATTAGTTTTTCGCCTTTTATATCACCAACAACCAAACATACTTTGGCATTTTTTTTAAGTTTAGGATAAATGGCATTTAAATAGTTTTTAATAAAAATAACATATTCATCGTATTTTAGCTTATCTGATAATTTTATATCCTTTAAAGTACTTTTGCGATCATATCCTAAAAGTCATAGTTTGATTCAATTACTATTTTTATAATCTACAATGTTCAAATAAGGTGGCGATGTGATTACCAAATCTACCGAACTATCCATAATTGCATCATTTGTTTTTGTTGAATCAAAAAGAAAACATTTCCCGCAATATTCTTTAGATAATAAATCATCAAATTTATTTTCAATTCTAGATTTAATATTTTCAAAAATGTTTATTTTTGGTTTTATTAAATTGTGATTAGCCACATAATTTTTAACATAATTAGGAGCCATTGATATAACATTTGGCATATCTATTGAAAAATAAATTGATGAGCCATCTTTTTTAGATTTTCCATGCATCAACCCTAAAGCAAAGGCAATTATGGCATTTTCATTTTTTCCTAATTCGTATCATTTTTTTCCATATTCTTCTCTTAAAAAAATTAATTGCCTTAATGTGTCATCAGAATAAAAGTATTTTAATTCTTCATATTTGTCCGGAATGGCAAAATTCATATAATTTGAATTTAAAAATTGGTTATTCATTTTATCTAATAAATTTAAAATATCTTGCTTATTTAATTTTGAAATTTTAAAGTTAGTTAAAACATAGGCATATGGGTTTAAATCTGAACCAATGAATTTCCTATTACATTCTCTTGCTACGAGTGCTGTAGTACCTCGACCAGAAAAATTATCCATAACAGTGGCATTTTCATTAGTATATAATTTTATAAAATAATCAGGAAGAGAGGGGGCGAACATCGCCAAATACGAAGAAATACTATGTATTGGTGAAAAATTTTTATTCTTTGTTCGACCCCAATTAATATTTAATGTTTTATAACTCTCTTGATTACTAATAGGATTTTTATCAAAAATCAATATTTTATAATCGTTCATTTTAGCTAATATCCTTTCTTTTTTTAAAATTGCATACTATGAAAAGTCACTTCAAAATTTATAACTATTTCTATTATAGAGATAAATTAACTATTATTATTTTAATAACTAAAAAATGATAAAAATTAAAATTATTTATGGTTTAGATAATAAAAAAATAAATATAAAACAGTTTATTTGGCATTTGTACGTTTTATAAAATTTCTAGGATTAAATAAAAATTCAGCATAAAGTATTTTATGAGTTTAAATATTTAAAATTGGATAAATTATAGCTCTATTAATTAACAAAATGCTATACATATATGTCTTAACTTAATTATAACAATTATAATATAAGGTATAAATGTAAAAATTAAATTATAAAATTTTGGAGCAAACATGAAGATTAATTTTAAGCCATTAGCGGCTACTGATGATGAATTAGATAATAAAATAGTAAAAATAGACAATGTATTTTTAAGTCCAAATAACCCAAGATACACGCTTTTAAAAAAAATAACCGATGATTTAATGAAATTCATAACAAATGAAGGTCACGAAAGTATTTCAGATCAAAAACAAAATGAAATTTTCAAAAAATTACTAAAATCAGAAGGAGATTTTAAACAATTTAAAAGTTTATTAGAATCTATTTATGAAAATGGATTTACCAATAATTCTGAACCGCTTTTATTTATAGAACTATTAAGTGATATAGATAAATTCATGATAGCTGAAGGAAATAGAAGACTAACTATTTTAAAGTTGATTGTTGGTTCTTTTAGATTACCTGATTTTGATCATTTTATTAAAAATGAAATCATTTATGTGGACACTGATTCGACAGATGAATTTAATGTTGACTATAAAAATAAATCAAACGTAAAAGATACCTATGATGATTGTCGAAATTTAATAGAAGAAATAAAGAATAAATATTCGGAATTTAATGTTTATTTCAAGATAATAAAAAATTCAGATGAACTATGAGATGAAATCTATAATAAACATTTAACCGGTGAAAAACCAGGATTAAAAAAATGATCACGTTCAAAATATTTTGCAGACCTTTTAAATCTATTTCCCGAAGGAATTTCCGATGAAAATTTTAGTGATATTTTTAAAAAAATTAAAAGGGATAAAAAGAGAGTTGTTGAAGATTTTAAGCAAGCTCAATTTGTTTACTCGTGTTTTTATGCAAATAAAAGAGAATCTGATTTTTCAAATTTAAAATTTAATGATGAAGATACTTTAGGAAGGATGGCACTTGCTTCTGGAACATCCGCTCTTGAAGCAACGCACGCATTTTCTACTGTTAGAAGAAGTATTTGCCAAGAAATTTTAAATATCGATGAACAAAAATTTAAAGAAGAATACTTCGAAGTCACATTTAATAAAAATCATCAAATTTTATTCAATAGTAAAAAATTAAATGCTAAAGATTTATTGAATTTTATATTTGAAAATTGATCGAAAAATATATTAACTACCCGTAATATATTAGAAAAAAATAAAGGAATTTTTTTAAATGATCTTAATTTTTTATTAGCAAATACCGATGGTTTAGATTATGAGAAAACCGATGAACAGCTAGCAGGAATAGAACCATTTTCATTATCAAAAGAAGCCTATGACTTAGTTTTAGAAACGAACAGGTTAAGAAAAAGTGAAGAAATAACAAGGCTTAAAAAAGAAAAAAATACAATATATTTAAACGAATCCATATCAAACGAATTAAAAAGTAAAAATCCGATGCAAATATTTTCAATATTAATTCAACAATTTGAATATTTACAAAAAAAACCAAAATTTATACAAGGAATTGCCGCGACAATTAGGGCTTTGTTAGAGCAATTACTATGTTGAATGTACTACAATTACCTAAAACAAAACAATTCTAAAAACGATCCATATAACTATATAGATTTTTTAAAAAGTTTAACAAATCTGGACACAGTTGAAGAAAAAGACCAATATAAAAAAGTGTGAATTAGTAATTTATTAAATGAATTTGTTTCTAATAATGATAAGAATGTAAATATGCGTAAATTAAGTAATATGCTAAAAAATATCTATAAAAACGGGTGTCCCGAAGAGATATTCGATGATCATTTACGTAATTGAATAGATATTATTTTGAGAAAATGAGATTATTTTGAAATTGAAAATTATTTAATGATTTTAAACAAAGCAATTCATAATTCTCATAGAATAATTATTTTAAAAAATTATAATAATTTACTTGAAGCCTTTAATAAACTTCAAGAGTTTTTGTCAAATGTAGTGTATTGACTAGATGATGATAAATTAAAAGAAATTAACGATGATATCTTAAATAAAATAGACGAGCAATAATTAAATTATTTTTGTTCAAAAAATTTTAAATAAAAGGCCTAATTACTTTAGGTTTTTTTAAGATTTTAAATTACAAAATCTTTAATTTTCATGAATATTTGGTCTAATATTTTTGATAAATCCGTTATTTTATCTAAAAATGAACTATCATATTCCAAACCATATTTTAAGCAATATTTTTTTGCAATTTTGGCTCAATATTCTTTTTTATTATTAATTATGTTTGTATCTTCTGATCAAGAAAGCTGAACTAACATTCCATTATTCGGATAAGTAGTTTGGGCCAAAACTATTAAATAATGTAAGAAAAAATGTTCTTCAATAGAAACTAAAATTGCTTCGCCATATTTATAATCTTCTAGTGTTCTAAAAATTGCTCCTGATATTTTAATTTCATCAATATGATGCCTTTGAAAATATCAAACTTTAGTTTTGAATTCAAGAAAATTTTTGGCATATTTTTTTATCCGCAATTTATTAAAAGGCATCACCACATGTTTAAAATCAGTTTCATTTTTTAATTTATCAATTATTTCATAATAAATTTTTACATACTTATTTGTCAAATTTTCTTCTTTTCAATTTGGATTTCTTAAATTTGTTATTTGATTTTCGGGAGATGGAAAAGAATATAAAAAATTCGATTCATCTTCGACATCTTTTGATAAGAGATCATCTCTAATTATCTCATTAGCAATTTTTTTGTTCATACTAATTCCTATCTTACTTTATTGAATAAGTTTAATTTTATAACCATGTTAAGTTTTGAATATAATTTTGTAAAAAAACAATAAAATATATTATTTTGAATATATTCATTTTAAATAATCTAATAAAACTCTCCCCATAAAATAAATAGGGAGAGTCATTTGGTTTGTTTTTAACTAAAATTGTTTATAAAATTGCTAAGGTTCTCATAATTAAATCAATATCTTTATTTTCCATTTCTTGAATAATGTGTAAATAAGTTTTTTGAGTGGTATGAATTCCGGAATGTCCAAGTCTTTGGGCCACAGTTGCTGTTGAAACACCAGCAAATAAAAGTAATGAAGCGTGAGTGTGTCTTAATCCATGAATTGAGATTATAGGAATATTATTTTTAACACATAATCTTTCAAGACGTTTATTTATTGTTGAATTGTAAATTTTTTGATTAACAAAAATTGGTTTATTTTTTGGAAATTCTTTTAATAATTCTGAAAATTTAACAACAATTTGCCAATCAATTCTTATTTTACGATTTGACGATAAATTTTTCGTTTCAGCAAAACCAGAATGTTCTTTATAATTTCAAGTTTTATTAATTCTAAGAATTTGATTTCTAAAATCAAAATCTTCCGCTGTTAACGCAAGCGCTTCTGAAAAACGAAGCCCAGTTTTTGCAACTAATCAAATTAAATAATCTCAATTAATTTGACCTTCTAATTTAAGATTATTTAATAGTGTTTTGAGTTGAAATTGATTTAAAAATTTTATTTTTTTATTTCCGGGATTTTTTCCTTTTATAATTGCTTTTCTTGTAGGGTCCTTTTTTATTAATCCGTCATCTAAAGCATCTAAAATAACTGCTTTTAGATGATGATGAAAATCCATGGTGGTTTGTTTTTCATGTTCTTTTGAATAGCGATTTAAAATCATTTGATATGTTACTCGGTCAATTTCATGAACATACAAATTTGGTACTATTTTTAATAGTCATTTATAAGTATTTAAATATTTTTGATAAGTAACTTTTCGTACTCCACCCTCTTTATAAATTGATATTCAATTTTTAAAATATTGATGAAAAATTAAATTTTCATTTTCTTTATTTTTCATTTTTTGCTCCTTGTTATTTAAGATCGTCTATGAGTCAAAATAACAAAAAAAGCCCACTTAGCGTGTAAGCTTATTATTAATTAATTTCTTGAATATCTTTTATTTCCCAATTATAGTTGTCGATATCAAATGTGTGTTTAAGCACAAATTTTTTAATAAACTCTTTAAACATTGTTTTAATTTTAAAATCTTGATATTTAATGGAATTATTATCAAAATATGTTTTTATTTCTTCTTTGGGAATGTTAATGATTTCATCAAGTACCCCATCTTTATTGATATCATAACTACCACTAATTGGTTTATTAAGTATAATTTCAAGTTTATCAAAATTTAAACTAGGAAAATTTTCTATTAATTTATTTATATAGTTCTCTTTAGTTTGATTTTTTCTTCGTTCTATTTCTTGAGTAAGAATTAAATCTGTGTAATCACTATTTTTTACTTCATTAATAATTTCCTTTGCATATTTTTGATCTTCGCGACTCATAGACGCAATTGTTTTTTCAAGGTCATCAAATTTTTTATTTTGAAATAGGTAATTAATGTATTTGTAATCAATTTTTCCAAGATCTTCATCAACTAAATCTGGATTGATATGAATTTCCATTGGTATACAATCATTGTCAATATCTTGCTTTACTTGTTCAACTATATCGCGATATTGATTTTGAAAAATTTGTAATGAATTTTTGTTAGGCAACAAATTAACTTCCTCAATTCGTTCTTCTCCAAATTCTAATGCTTGTTCTTGACTAATTATCTCAAAATTATTTTCATCGTCAAGAGCAAAATAATAAGAATCTTTGTCAAAATCCAATCCCTGAATTTTGGCCGCAGTAATTGTTTTCATTAAATCGTTATAAAGTTTTGTAAATTTTGTTATATTTACTTGGTCTTGCAATGGTTCAGTGATATTAATATTTTCAGATGAATATAGATCTTCAATTTTTTTATAGATATCATTAATCTTTTTAATATTTTCTGGTAATTTGTCAACAAATAATTTTAGTTGATTATTTTTAGAAGAATAAAGTTTAACGGCGTCGTCAACATTTTTATGCATTGTAGCTACTTTACGATATCATTTAACAATTCCGAATGGTTTATCTTTATCAAAGAGACGATTAGTTCTTGAAAAAGCTTGTATTAATAGTGGACCTTCTAAAATTTTATCTAAATAAAGAGTATTAAGTCATTTCGAATCATAACCAGTTAACATCTGGTTAACAACAATTAAAATATCAATTTGCTCATCTTTTTTATTTTCAATGTATTCATATGGAAATTTATGAGCTAATCGCTGTGATAAATCACTTTTAAATAAATGATAATTATCTAAATCATATTCAGTTGTTTTAAACATTTTCGAGTAATCAGATAAAATCTTTTTAAACATATTTTCTTGTTCATAGTCCTTATTTCCTTTAGAATCATTAAATGATTTATCAAAAACCGCAGTGACATTATATTTATGAGCGTATTTTTCTTTAAAAATCTTGTAATATTCAATTGCCTCATATTTACTTGATGTAGCCAAAATAGCATGAAATTTACGATTTCTACTATATTTTTCAAAATTTTTAGCAATATTGTCCACAACTGCGTTTCTATGCTCAGAATTTTCATAATGTTCATTTTCAAGCAAATTTTCAATATCAATCGGATCAAAATTTAAAATTTTTGAATAGTAATTATTATATTTTTCGCTTCACTCTTCATAGCCTGTTCTTTTCATGATTTCATTTTTCTCATCAAAAGTGTGTACACCATAAATATCGAAACCTAAAACATTTTTATCACGAATTCCATCAGCAATTGTATACTTGTGAAGTTCATTACCAAAAATATCTGAAGTTTTAATTCCACCCCGATTATTCGCTTCATAAATTGGAGTTCCAGTAAATCCAAAGAATAAACCTTTTTTAAATTTGGATTTAATCTCAATCATCATATCTCCAAAAGTGGAACGATGGGCTTCATCAACGATGAAAACAATATTTAATTTTTTAAATTTCTTTTCATACTCTTCATCTGACATTTCTTTAGCCATTTTACTTAATTTATGAATTGAACTTATTATTAAACGACTATTTTTACTACTGTCAAGAATTTTTTGTTTTAGTTCATTATAATTATCGACTTTTTCAACACCTTCATTATCTTGAGAAAAATTATTGTATGATTTATAACTTTGCGAAGCCAAAACCACTCTATCAACAACAAAAATTACTTTATCTACATTTAAATTATGAGAAATTAATTCAGCGGCCTTAAAACTAGTCATAGTCTTACCAGATCCGGTAGTATGTGAAATAAATCCACCTTTTTCATTATTTTCAAACACGGCTCATTCATGTTTTGAAACAACTTGAACGATTTTATCGGCAGCAAAATACTGGTAACTTCGCATAATTTTAGCATCGCCACCTCCCATAACATTTGATTCAGCTACGATATAAAAAGCAATGAATTGATGGGCTGTTGGGATAGATAGAAAATTTTTAATAATTTCATCGTAATCATTAACTGGAACATTATCAAAATTAGCTCAATGAAAATAAAATCTTTGATTGAAAGCATTCGGTTCTTTACCGGGATTAATAAAATATAGTGTCTCTTCAGGAGTCATAGCCACGAAAAATTGAATAAGATTAAAAATTCCATTAAGTTTATTTCTAACTGAATAATCTTGAATTTGATTAACCGCTTCCATAACATTGTGATAATGATTTTTGAGCTCAATGAAAATAACGGGCAATCCATTAATTAATAAAACAATATCTGCTCGTTTTTTATTATCATGCAAATACACTTGCCGTGCAATTTGATAAACGCTAGAACCCACAGCAGCATCTGATCTTTTAAAGATTTTTAAATAAACAGTTTCTCCGCTATCGCGTCTCAATTGAATAGATTCATCATTAATTAGTTTGTTAGCAAAGTATGGAGAATTAATTGATATTACTTTATCCATAATTTGGTTCATTTCATTATCAGTTAATTTTTCATCTTTTATTATATCAACATTGCTTTGATTAATAATATTTCTCCAGTTCTTAATCAGCTCTGCTTCATTTGGATAATTTAAAACTTCACTACTTCATCCGTGTTTAATTAATGCGTTTATAATATACTCTTCAAATTCGCTTTCATCTTTAAATTTTCTATTATTCATATCATCATCTCCTAAATTAACAAAAGTTATATATCTAATAATTCTACTATACTAATATATTATTTTACTAATCATGGCTAAATAACACAATTAACCTTAGTAAATAGAAATATTTTCTTGTATTATTACTTTACTTTCTCTCATCATTAGAATAAATAATTTCTTTTACTAATGCTTGGGAACAGAAAAAGATAGGAGATTTATCTTGCATATCAACAGGAAAAAGTAATACTCAGGATGCTAAGGAAAATGGAAAATATCCTTTTTTTGTAAGATCTCCCATTCCACTAAGAAGTGATGAATTTTTATATGATGAAGAAGCAATAATCACAATAGGTGAAGGAGCAATAGGGAAAGTATTTCATTATATAAAAGGTAAATTTAATTTACATCAAAGATGTTATAAAATATATAACTTTAATAATTTGAATGCGAAATTTATATATTACTACATGATTCAAAATTTCTACAATCAGGTCATAAAAAAGTCTGCAAAGGCAACGGTTGATTCTTTAAGATTTGAAATGATAGCTTCAATGTTTGTTAATTATCCGAAATGTAATGATGAAATATTAAAAATTATAAAATTATTGGATACAACAAACAACCTTATATCCCTTCATCAGTGTAAAAAAATAGATCTTAAAAATTTTAAAATAAATGACTTACACTTCTTTTCATAAAAAATTTACAACTTAACTTTTTACGCTTGGGAACAGAAAAAGGTTGCGCAAAAAACCAAAATTTATAATGGACTAGTATATTCATTAGATGAAATTAATAAAAATGGAATTAGGGTTTTAAGATCATCCAATATAGTTAATGGAAAATTTAAAAAATTTGCTAATGATATATTTGTTAAAAAAAACTATTTTAATGTGGAAAAAGTGGAGGATGGTGATATTCTCATAACATCTGCAAACGGTTCTAGTAATCTAGTGGGGAAACACTGCATAATATATAATATAGAAAATGAAAATATGGTACATGGCGGATTTATGCTTTTAATGAAAAGCAATTTTCCACATTTTATGAATTCATATTTAGATTCACAATGATATAAAAAATTTATTAATTCAAATGTTATGGGAGGTAATGGAGCAATTGGTAATTTAAAAAAAATTGATCTAGAAAATTACTATACTTTTTTTACCTCCACATCAGAGGAAAATAAGATTAATGAATATTATAAATATTTTGATAACCTTATATCTCTTCATCAGCGTAAGTTAACACTATTGGAAAACATAAAAAAAGCATTATTAAATAAAATTTTTCCCAAAAATAATGAAATAAAGCCTGAAATTCGCTTTAAAGGATTTGTTGACGCTTGGGAACAGAAAAAATTAATTGACGAGGGAAAAACTTACTCAGGATTATCAAATAAAACAAAATTTGATTTTAATAGAGGAGATGCTAAATTTATAACATATTTAAATGTTTTAAACAACGAATTTATTGATTTGAGGATGCATGGAAAAATTAGCATTGATAAAACACAAAATTTAGTAAAAAATGGAGATATTTTATTTACTATTTCATCTGAAACACCACATGATATAGGAATGTCATCTGTTTATCTTGGTGATGAAAATAATTTATATCTTAATAGTTTTTGCTTTGGATATAGATTTAACAAAAAAATAAATGATTCTATCTTTATTGGATTTTTATTTAGGTCTTCAAAATTGAGAAAAGAAATTAGTGATTTGGCTCAAGGAATTTCTAGATTTAATATGTCTAAGTCTTCATTTTTGAAATTAAATATAAATTTTCCAAAATATGATGAACAAATTTATGTTGGAAATTTATTTTCAAACGTGAACAATCTTATATCCCTTCATCAGCGTAAACTTAAAAAGCTGGAAAACATAAAAAAAGCTCTTTTAAATAAAATGTTTATCTAATTTTTAGTTTTAATATTGAATAAAATTAAATTAAAATAGCCAAATTTTGGCTTTTTATTTTTTTAATCAAAAGTATAAATAATAATTTTTATTTTTTGAAACTTTAATTATTTAAAAATGTTTATATTTTTTTATATTTTACTTACGCTGATGAAGAGATATAAGGTTATCAAAATATTTATAATATTCATTAATCTTATTTTCCTCTGATGTGGAGGTAAAAAAAGTATAGTAATTTTCTAGATCAATTTTTTTTAAATTACCAATTGCTCCATTACCTCCCATAACATTTGAATTAATAAATTTTTTATATCATTGTGAATCTAAATATGAATTCATAAAATGTGGAAAATTGCTTTTCATTAAAAGCATAAATCCGCCATGTACCATATTTTCATTTTCTATATTATATATTATGCAGTGTTTCCCCACTAGATTACTAGAACCGTTTGCAGATGTTATGAGAATATCACCATCCTCCACTTTTTCCACATTAAAATAGTTTTTTTTAACAAATATATCATTAGCAAATTTTTTAAATTTTCCATTAACTATATTGGATGATCTTAAAACCCTAATTCCATTTTTATTAATTTCATCTAATGAATATACTAGTCCATTATAAATTTTGGTTTTTTGCGCAACCTTTTTCTGTTCCCAAGCATCTGAAAATCCTTTAAAGCGAATTATGGGCGTATTTTTATCATTTTTTGACACTTACTCTCCTCCCAAAATTTTTTTAAGCTCTTGAAGCCCTAAAATATCACTTTCAGGGCCTTCAAGCTCATCAAGCATTTTTGCTAAACTAATTTCATTTTCATGAATTTTTTGCTCGATTTCAGCGTAACTCATTTCATATTTTTCTAAGATATATTCAATTTTATTAATCAAATTATCAATTTCAGAATTAACGAGATCAATAATTTCATCAATAATTGGTGATATTCACTTAATTGATAATAATTCTTTAATTTCTTGTTGATTTAAACTTTTAAGTTTTTTAACACATTCGTTTTCTAGAGAAGCACTTAGTTTCTTTATATTATCATTTAATTTAATGTTTTGATCTAGCAAATTATTTGTATTTTTTAAAGTCTTTTGAAGCTCTTGATCATCAATTTTATTTAGATTTTTAATCAATTTTTTAAACGCATCTTTTTTAAAACTATTGCTCTTATCGTTAATAAACTCACCGCCAGCAATTTCTTCAAGGGAACTAATTTGTTCTTCATCTAAAGACTCTATTATTTCTTGAATTTTTTGTTGATTATCTTCTAAAGTTTCATTGTCTCTTTCAATATCTTGTAACTCTTTTGAAAAAAACCTATTTTTTATTATTTGAGCTGGAATAATAGAATATTTATAATTACTAATGCCTTTTTTATTTTTTTGGTTAGTTTCTAAGTCAATTTCAATAATTGATGAAATATCTTTAGAAATTAAATCCATATCTAGAAGGATTTTGTTTCAATTATTATATAGAATTTGATATGCATTATATTTGTCAACAATACTAATATTCTCAAATTGTTCAAAAATTTGATTACTAATTTTTTCAAATTCGCCATGCATATCAATTGAAAAATTATTTGCAAAAAATTTATCAATAACATTTATTTCTAAATTTGTTTTAATTAAATTAAATTTATTTTTATAATCATTAATAAAGTTAATTATTTCTTCATCATTTTTAACATCATCATAAATTGATTTTGATAAACATTCGTATTTATTATTAGTAATCTTTTTGAAAAGCTTTTTTTCTAAATTTGGAAAAAGATTTCAATATAAATTTAAATTATTAATTTCATATTCGGGAATGCCACCATTCATTAGTGCGTTAATATCTCAATTTTCAGGATCTTCTGATGAATCAACGTAGCGTGAAATGTTTAGATTAAAGTCATTTTTTTCTATTTCATCAAGGCTAACTTTTTTTGAAAATTTTTCAATATTTTGACGATTAATTACAGCATCAAAAATTTTCTTAATGTCTTGTTCACGTAGTTTGTTTTTATTTCCATCCTTAGTATAGCATTTTGAAGCATCAACAAAAAGAATATCTTTGTCTTGACGATTATTTTTTAAAATCATAATAATCGTCGGAATTCCGGTCCCAAAGAAAATATTACTTGGAAGACCAATAATGGTATCAATTTTCAACTTTTCCACTAATTTTCTACGAATTATAGCTTCACTATTTCCTCTAAATAAAACACCGTTAGGTAAAACAATTGCCATAATTCCATTTGGTTTTAGATGATATAAATCATGCAATAAAAATGCATAATCAGCTTTAGATTTTGGGGCTAAACCATATTCTTTATAACGAGAATCATTGTCGTGACCTTCTGGTTTTCAATTTAAAGAATAAGGCGGATTTGAGACTACAACATCCAAACGTAATGGATCACCATTATCAATTGGTCAATCATTTTCTAATGTATCGGCATTTCTTACGGAAATATTTTGTGGTTTAATTCCACGGATAATTAAATTCATTTTCGTTAAGTTATAAGCATTAGAATTTAAATCTTGAGCATAATATGAAATTTCATTAATATTTTTAATATATTTGGCGGCCGCCTTACCAATGTTAATTAATAGTCCGCCAGATCCTGATGTTGGGTCATATATTTTAATTGATTTATCATCTTTCAAATGATAAGCAACAATTTCTGACATTAATTCAGATACTTCATGGGGAGTATAAAATTCACCACCTTTTTTACCTGCATCAGCTGCAAACATTCCGATTAAATATTCATAAATAAAACCTAAAATGTCATAACCATCTTGTTTATCAATTGGAATTTTATTGACAATTTCGATAACCTTTTCAATAAATGAGGCTTTCTCTTTTAAAGTACTACCTCTAATTTTATCGTTAATAACAATTTGTAAATCTTTAAAAATTTCATTGTATATATGTTTAAATTTTTCTGGAATTGAATTTTCAAAGTCTCTAATTGCTTGAATAATTTGTGAAATTTCAATATTTTTTGATTTATCAGATCATTTTGAGAATAAATCATCGTATTTAATAAAATATCCTTCTTGTTCAATGAAAGATTTTTGACAGTCATCATCGTTTAATCAACTTTTAATTTCTTCTTCGGATTGAAGATCTTCGGTTTCTTTGATGTAGTTAATTTCTTTTTGAGATAAATATTTATAAAAAACTAGGCCGGTAATTAAATCTTTGTAGTCATTATTTTCGATTTTAGAGCGCATTTCGTTTGCTGCATTTCAAATTTCTTGCGCTAATTCTTTTTTGTTCATAATCTTCCTTTTTAATTTTGATTTTAATTTAATTTTACTAATTTTTTTACTAAAAATAATTGACAAATTATTTTAATTTTAATTATTTTCATGTTTAGAATAATAAAAAATCACATATCATTATGACTCTGTGATTTTCATTATTATTGTTTTGATGATAGAGCAGTTTTGGCTTTATCAATAATTTGAACAAATGAAGTTGGGTAATTAATCGCAAGTTCTGAAAGCATTTTTCTGTTAATTTGAATATTAGCTTCTTTTAGACCCTCAATTAATCTTGAGTAGGTAATTCCCATTGGTCTAGCCGCTGCATTGATACGTGCAATTCATAACTTTCTAAATTCACGTTTCAATTGTTTTCTGTCTCTAAAAGCATATGTTCATGATTTAACAACAGCTTGTTTAGCAACTCTATAACCAATTGATTTATGTCCTCAATAGCCTTTTGCTAATTTTATTCATTTAGCACGTCTTCTTCTTGTTACTACTCCGCCTCTTGTACGCATAAGTTATCCTTTCCTAATTTTTATAATTTTTAAATTAATTCTTTATATCTTTTGAAATCTGAGTTAGATAACATTGATGATTTACGAGCTTGACGTTTTTGTTTTGTGCTTTTGTTCTGTGCTAAATGTGATCTAAATGCATTTCCACGTTTTACTTTACCATTTGCAGTAATTTTAATACGTTTTTTCAAACCGCTTTTGGTTTTCATTTTTGGCATATGTTATTCTCCTTGTTCTTTTGAAGGTTGTTCATTTTTAGATAATGCTTCGACTTTTTTCTTATCTTTCTCAAGATACATATCTAAAAATTTCTCATTTACTAACGTTGCTTCTTTTGAAATTTTTGCAATATCTTCAAGCATCGCATAAAATTTAGTCAAAATTTCTTCACCTAATTCTGTTCTTGCCCGTTCACGGCCACGGAATTTAATTGAAACTTTTACTCGATTTCCATCTAAAATAAACTCTCTAGTTTTTTTAGCCTTTGTAACTAAATCATGATCACCGATTAATGGAGTTAAGCGAATTTCACGATTAATAATTACGGCTTGTTTTTCTTTGGCTGCTTTCTGTTTTTTCTTTTTATCATACTTAAATTTACCATAATCTAAGATTCTGACAATTGGTTTATTATTTTTGATGTCAATTAACACCAAATCCATATTATTCTCGGCAGCTTTAGCTAAAGCCTCTTTTTTTGACAAAACGCCAATTTTTTCACCATCCACACCTAATAAAAATACCTTATCATATGGAATAGCATTGTTAAGTATGTGTTCTGATTTTGGTCTACGAGTATGAGAGCTTGCAAATTTCTCATTACTATTGTTATTGCTAGTAATAATTTCCTCCTTAAAATAAATAAAAAAGTGGTATATCCACTTCCCCATAACTACAAATATCTTTTTTTATTGTAGCAACCCAGCAAAAAATCACTTAGGTGAGAAATGAATCTTCTTTGTGCTAATAAAAGCATATCTATTATAATATAAATTTAATAATATATGCGAATTAAATAAGATATTTTATAAATTAACTTCATTTACGATTAATTTCAACTTGTTCAGGGGTAAAATCGACATTTTTTTCCTGATTTCATTGATTATTAGCTCTAACGACCGCCCTAAATCCTTCTTCAAAATCGATAAATGCTTGGTTACGAAGTTTTTGAACACCAGCTCATTTTCTTCCTAAACAAATTTTGTCAGCCACAAATAGGATTTTATCTAATAAATTTAATTCCATGGCTAATGAAGTGTGAATTTTAATTGCATTTAATACTAACTCATTGGCATATTGATAGTAATCCCTTAATCAAAAGTAAGCAGTTGTCTGATGAATTTTATAACTTGGTAAATTACCCTCATTAAACCCGTATTTTGCTAAAAAACTTCAGCTAGTATTTAAATCTCATTCTTTAGTAATATCATGCATATAACCGGCTTGGTATGCCAAACGAATAGGAAAATTATTTTCTTTGGCTAATGTTGCAGCAAATTCGGCAGTAAAGGCTAAATGTTTATATCTTTCAATTGATAGATTGTTTTTGGCAATTTCATCAAAATATAAAAAATTTTTACCAATATATTTTTGTACTTCATTCTCCACTTGTCAAAGATTACCCTTACGATAATTAGTTGATGAAAAATCATGAAATTCATTATTTAATTTCATACATTGATATTTTTTAATGTTAAGTTTAGAATAATTTGTATTTCGATTAAAAACACAAATTTTAACCAAATTAGAAATTTGATCAATGTCTTTTCATTTATTTAATTTATTCACATTGTCCGAACCTATTAATAAATACAATTCAGCATTAGGAAATTTTTTGGCAAAATATTTAACAGTATCAATCGTATAAGAATTACCACCACGATTTGTTTCAAATTCAGAAATTTCCATTTTGTCTTTAATTACAAGTTTTAACATATTAATACGATGTTGATTATCCGCATAATCTCTTGCCTTTTTAAAGGGGTTTTTATTGTTAGGAACAAAATACAATTTATCTAAATTTAGCATTTTAATAGCATCCTCTGCCACTAAAATATGTCCTTTATGCACTGGATTAAAGCTTCCTCCAAGAATTCCTATTTTCATGTTTTTTCTCCTCTATATTAATTTCATTGTCGCCACTAAAAACATTTTTTCTTAAAAATTTAATATTGTTAATATCATTCTTTGTTTCTTTCAATAATTGATTAGCAGTCTTTAGTTTTTTATTTCCTAATTCATAATTTATATTACTAATTAAATTACCAATTTTATTATTCTCATTTTTGGAAAATAAGTCAATATTACCAACACTAAAAACTGAACGAAGATTACTAATTCTAATTCCTAATCCTCTAACTCAATTTTCATCCCAAAAGTCATCAAACAATTTGCAACAAACATCATAAATAATTTCATTATCGTTTGTGTAAAATGAAATTTTGTGTTGCTTAATTTTTCAAATTCTATTGGTGTTTCTTATACTTATTGTAATAATATTACCTTCAAGATTTTTATCCTGGGCCCGCCTAGCAATATTATAACTTAATTTAAAAAGTTCCTTTTTTAAAAAATCACGGTCATTAGAATCAACTTCCATAAATGTAAGTGAATTACTAATTCCCTTAATATGTTCAATTAAAACATGATCATGTCCTTCATTTTCACCTTTTAATGTTTTAATAAATGAATAATAATTTTTTCCAAAAATTTTTCGCAATAACAAATCATTTTTAAAATTGACTAAATTTTCATAACTGTCAATACCGGCACGTCGTAGACTTTGAGAAATTTTTTTGCCAATACCAAAAATTTTTTCTACCTTTAAAGGAAAGAAAAAATTTGGGATATCTGATTTTTTTGTTTCTAGAATTCCAAAAGGTTTTGCTTTATTAGTTGACATTTTTGCTAGAAATTTTGTATATGAAATACCAATAGAGCAAGGAATTTTGAGATCTCTTAGTAATTTGCTTTGAATCTCCTTAGCAAATTCTTTAGCACTAATATTTCTTTTAATCAAAAGTTCAGTACAATCAATATAACATTCATCAATTGAATAAATTTCAATTTTATTACTAAAGTGCTTGGCAATATATTCAAAAATACGTTTTGATGTTAAAGAATAAAGCTGGTAATTTGGCCGTAGAACCACAATATCATCAATTTTTTCCTTAACTGAATAAAATGGGTCTCCTACTTTAAAACCCATTTGTTTGACTTCGTTGGACATCGCACTAATAATTGATCTTTTTGACCCATTAGCAATTACTATTGCTTTAGAATTTAGTTGCGGTTGTATTGCTCTTTCGCAGCTTACAAAAAATGTATCCATATCAATATGCAAAATAACCCTATTCACTACAACGACCTTAAAATTGCACGATAAATAATTGATGCACATTCTAAACGATTAAGATGTTTTTTAACATTTTCTAAAACTGCTAATTTATTTACTACTGAACTTTTGTTTTGATCTAATCTGGAATTATTTATCATTTCAAAATAAGCATCAATGATATTTCTTATCTCTTCCTTGCTTTTGTTCATTAGTTCTTCTAGCATCAGCTCAATGCTTGCCAAAAATATTGAACAACCGATGGCTTCATATTCAGCTGAAGTTAAAACGTCACGTTTAAAGACTAAATTAATTTTTAAGTTATCAACACATATATTTGAATTTTCAATAATAGTTTTACTATTAATTTTAATCCCGTCTTTCTTTCGTTTGGGATTTAAATAAGCATCAAAAACAATTTTTTGCTTTTCAACATTACTATAAGAACTCAAGATGATCACCCACTTTATTTAAAGCCAAGACTAATTTATCAATATCATCGCGGTCATTATATATCGAAATAGATACTCTAACATAGGAAGAGTCATGATGTGATAAAACCTTAAAGCGATGAGCACAAAAGACACCAGATCTAACGTAAATATCTTGATGTCCCAAGTAAGATGCCACATCCTGAGAGGGAGTATTTTGAATGTTGAAAAGAACAATTCTATCACCCTTATTAGATGCTATTTTAATATTTTTAACTTTCAGCAATTGCTCATACAAATAATTTGCTAAATCAGTTTCGATTCGATTAATCTTAGAATATGTCAATTTATTCATATATTCAATAGCAGCTTTGAATTGAAATATACCAGCGAAATTAGCAGTTCCTGGTTCGAATTTGGAAATATCATTTTTTGCTGTTCAAATAAAATCGTCATTAATATCTTGGACTTGTCCTCCGCCCCATTTTTTAGGCTGAAGTTTATCAAGCAAATCCCTTTTAATAACTAATGCTCCCATCCCAGTTGGACCAAATAATTTATTGGCTGAAAAAGCAATAATATCTGAATTTTTTAATGATACCTTTTCATGAGAAATCGCTTGAGCAGCATCATTAATTAAGATAGTATGATGTTTTTGACAAGCTTTATAAATTGCTTTTAAATTATAACCAACATTAAAAGTATTATTTGATTGCGAAAGCGCCACAATTTTAGTTTTAGAATTAATTGCTTTTAAAATTTCATCTGATGTTTCACAATATTTGATTTTAATATTTTTGTTTTTAAAATTTTCTAAAAATGGTACGATATTTGAACTATGGTTGTAATAAGATAAAATAATTTCACCATCATCAACTATATTTGCTATCATTGCCGCAGCCAAATTAAGGCTTTCGGTTGTTCCAGAACTAAAAATTACTTCATTTGGAGCAGCATCAACAAAATCGCCAATTAATTTTCGACATTCAAAAATTTCTTTTGACATTTTAATTCCTAAATTCGAATCTGCAGTACGTGTTGAAACTGAGAATTTTTCATAAAAATCTAAGCCGGCCTGAATAACACTTTTAGGTTTAAAAGTTAACGCTGAATTATCAAAATAAACCATATTTGGATTATTTTTGAACATTGGAAATTGTTTTTTATAATTAATCATATTCTAGACCTTTCTAAACAAACTTATGTATTCAATATTTTTAGATTTTTCACCTAAAATTGGACTTTGAGCAATACGTTCTAATACAAAATCATTTTCTTTTGCGTAATTGATTACCTTATTGACAATATATTCGTGATGCTCTACTTTAACTAATCCGCCAACTTCAACATACTTACTGCTTGCTTCAAATTGTGGTTTTATCAATGCCATAATGTATTTATTTTTTTCCAAAAGATTTTTGCACACTAAAAAAACATGCTTTAAAGAAATAAAAGAAACATCGCATGTAATAAAATCAATAATTTCATCAAACATTGATTTTTCAAGATTTTTTAAATTGGTTTTTTCATGTACAGAAACATTCGGATTAATTCTCAAAGAATAATCCAATTGATTTGTCCCTGAATCAATTGCATAAACTTTTTTAGCATGACATTTTAAAAGTACATCAACGAAGCCACCAGTTGACGAACCAATATCAACGCATATTTTATTAGTAATATCTAAAGAAAATTGATCAATAGCTGCTAAAAGCTTATATGCCCCTCTCGAAACATATTCCTTTTTAAAATTCTTAATAATAATTTCAATTTTATTTTCGTCAAATTTTAATGTCGGTAAAAGGATTTTATCACCATTGACAATAACCTTACCTTCTCGGATTAGAAATTCGGCCTCTTTTTGTGCAATTTTATTTTTTGAAACTAAAATTTCTAAAATTGTTTTTTTCATATTATTTATTAAAAACTTGTTTTGAAATTAAATCTAAAATCTTATTAATGAATTTATAATCATCATTAGGTATAAAAATTTTTGCAATGTTAACCATTTCATTAATTACAATTTTTGAATCCTTCGAAAGTAATTCATATTCACCAAAAATAATAATTGCTCTAGTCAATGGCAATATTCGTTGCCATTCTCAATTTTTATCAATAAATTTATTAGCAATTTTAATAAATGTATCATATTTTTGTTCTATTAATTCAAGAGTCGCCACTTCTCACTTATCTAGATCATTATTTTTAAAAATCTCTTCGCAAGAAATTTTTTTGTTAAATAGTTCGAACTGATAAATATAAGTAATTATTTTTACTCTTCTTTCATAGTTTTTTAGTAAAAAATTGACTTTATCATAATTAATATTTTTTTCGTTGTTGTCTTCACTTTTCATTATGGCTCCTGAATATTTATTAACTCTATGTGTTTTTGATCTTTGTTTTTAGTTAACCTAAAAAATACACCATTAATTTGAGATTTATTTTTTGATACTTTAAACGAAGAAAAAGCATTGAAACGCATTTTTTCATAAATTTCTTGATAATTTGATCCAATCGCAGAATCGCGAGGTCCGCACATTCCAACATCCGTTACAAAATATGTTCCATTGGGTAGCAAATGTGCGTCGTTAGTTTGAACATGAGTGTGGGTTCCTAAAATCGCGTCAACTTTACCATCAACATACAATGAGAAAACGGATTTTTCTGATGTTGTTTCGGCATGAAAATCAATAATAAAATAATCAGCCTTGGATTTTTCGAAAACTTCATCAAATTTATCAAAAAAATTATTTGCTGATTGCTGTTTTCATGGTTCTAGTAATGGATTAAAAGAAATTCCCATAAATGACATTATTGCTACTTTATTTCCCTGAATGTCAAAAAATCTTATGCCACTACCAGGATATCCACTATCAACATTAATTGGTCTAATTAACTCATTTTTATTGATGATTTCATTTATTTGTTCTTTTGCTCATACATGGTTTCCTAAGGTAAAGGCATTAATTCCTGCCCTTTTAAGTCTGCGATAATCTTTTGGCACAAAACCTTTTCTTCCGGAAACGTTCTCAGCCTGTGCTATGACAAAATCGATTTCATATTTTTTTATTATTTTTTTTAATTCAGATTCCACAAATCTAATTCCTGGTAATCCAAAAATATCGCCTAAAAATAATATATTGAGATAGTCTTTTTTCATATGTTAAATTATACGATAATAAAAAAAATAAAATAATGTAAAAAATTATTGTCTATTTTTTTCTAATATTTGGTTATAAATTTTTTCATATATTTCTTTGTTATTTTCTAAAAATATTTCAAGATTATTAATTCCTTGAGCAATATTTTCACCTTCATAACTATATCAAGAACCTTTTTTGCTAATAATTTCTAATTGTTCAGCAAAATTAATAACTTCAGCAATTTTTGATATTCCTTTTGAAAATACAATTTCAATTTGGGCAATTTTATATGGAGCTGAAAGTTTATTTTTAACAACTTTACATTTTACTTGATTACCATAAATGTTGCCATTATTTGTAACATTTTGTACTTTTCTCGCTTCTAAACGAATTGAAGAATAAAATTTTAAAGCTTTTCCGCCCGATGTTGTTTCCGGATTACCAAAGATTACTCCAATTTTTTCACGAATTTGATTTATAAATATAATCGTTGTTTTATTTTTTGAAAGTGAACCAGTAATTTTTCTTAGTGCTTTTGACATTAAACGAGCTTGAGCCCCAATTGTCTGATCACGCATTTCACCATTTAATTCAACTTCAGGAACTAATGCCGCAACTGAGTCAACAATTATTAAATCAATAATCCCTGATTTTGTTAAACTATCAACAATTTCCAGTGCTTGCTCTCCAGAATCTGGCTGTGAAAGAATTAAATTATTAATATTGACTCCTAAGTTTCGAGCATAAATTGGATCAATTGAATGCTCAGCGTCAATAAATGCAGCAATTCCACCTTCTTTTTGAACTTCAGCAATGGCATGCAAAGCTATTGTTGTTTTACCACTACTTTCAGGGCCAAATATTTCAATAATTCTTCCTTTAGGTCATCCGCCAATTCCTAAAGCATTGTCAATGGATAAAGAACCACTACTAAAGGTCTCTGGGCATATGTTTGGTTTATCGCCTAAAATCATAATAGCCTCATGACCAAATCTTTTTTCAATCGCTTTAAGTGTTTCTTCTAAAATCTTTTTTTCTTCTTTTAAATCTAAATTATTATTTTTGTTCATATCTCTCCTAGCTATTAGTTTAGTAATAATTTAGCTATTAAAATGAAATTTGAGAAAAAAACGAGAAAAGTTAATTGATATATTATATATTTATCTAAAATAAATTTATTTATTAAAATCTGTGTCAAATTTCTTCGTTGCTCATTCTTCTAAAATAATTGTAATAGTAATATTTTTAAAACCGTCTTCTTTAAAATATGTGTCTTTAATTTCGACAGAGTGAATTCCTTTTAAAGCATTAATTTTTTCCAATATTTCATTTAGACTTTCTTTTGGTGCTAAATTAATAGTTAAATCACGTGATTTTAATGGAGTATGTTTATATTTTTTGTATTTAATTGGTAAATTAGTAATTTTATCCAACATAATTTCGGCAAAAATTAAATTAGCATGATTAAATTTTGGATGAAGTTTAGCAATATATCCTATCATCTTATCTTGATAATAAATTTCAGTTGAAACATGTGGATTAAAAATTGGATTATTACTATTTTTGAAAATTAATTGCTCATTAGTTAAAGAAATAACATCTTTTTTAATTTCAGAAAAAGTTTTTTTATCGCTGACAATTCCTAAAACATTCATTTGATTATGAATCATCGCGATTTCAAAAAACGAACTTTTTGGCATACCTTGTTTTTGGTTATGAACTATACAGTTAAGTAAACTGCTAATTAATGAAAAACGAATTTGAGAGTGATTATAATTTTTTGAAGCTTCAGCATTATAAGCATTTTCGAAATTAAAGGGATTAAAAATATTTTCCTCAGGGTTTATTAAAGTGTATGTTTTGACATTTAAATACTCTTTTGAAGCCATAAAATAATTAAAATGGCTTTCAACATTATTATTAACATAAGTATTTATAACTTTCGGAACTTTAATTGTGAAATTTTCATATCCGTAAAAACGAAACAATTCTTCAACAAAGTCCTGAATCGTATTAAGATCATATCGATAAATTGGAAAACTAAGTGCAGAACGGTCAGATTTAAATTTAAAATCTAAAGTTTCTAATTTTGAAATAACTTCTTCATATTTCTTGGTTTTGGTAATGTTAAAACCTGCTAATTTATTAATATAACTTTTATCTAACAAAATGGTTTTTTTGCGAATTTTAGGAGCATTAATTTGTTCAGAGTATTCATCTAGATATTGACATAAAAAATCATATGCCATAGAAAGAGCTCCACTCGCAATTTCACGACTTGCTCGATTTGATGAATTAGTTTCTATTTTAAGTTGTTTTGCATTTTTTCGAACTTCTTTTAAATTAAATGAAGCTAGTTCAAAAATGGCTTGAGAAGAGTTCTTATCATATTCGAATTCATGGATACCTATTGTTGCTGCAATTGCTACTGTATCGTTGCCATTTTTAACTACTAAATTATTATCTAGTTTGACTTGATGATTACCTAGAATATTGACATTTTCTGACGAAAATTTCGTTGAAAAAATATTGCTTTTTAATTTATTTTTATCATAAACATGACAAGGAACACCAGTATATAATAAAACTAAGTTACTTAAATCAATTGCATTATTAAAAGTTTTAATTCCATGTTTTCACAATAAGATTTTTTCGCGAATATCTAATTCAAAATTTTTTGCGTTGGCCTCAACTAATATAAATGAATTAGTTTCGTTTAATTCGCCAACATGTAATGATGATTTTAATACAGGTTTTGGTTTAGGAATTTCTTTTAGACTAGTATTAAAATAAGCGGCTAATTCGCGAGCAAAAACTAAATAACAAGCTGAATCATAACGATTAGATAAAATTGATACATCTATTAAATAATCGTTCAAATCAAAATATTCAATCGGATTAATATTTAGATCAATTTTGCCTACTTGAAAAATACCGCTTTTATGCTCTTCAGGTAATTGTTCTTCTTGAAATCCAAGCTCTGATAAACCAACAAACATCCCTTCAGAAACAATGCCTTGCATAGTCCTAGCTGAAAAAACTTGTCCTTTTGAACGTGATCCAGGCACAAAAGCCATCACATAATCACCGTCTTTCATATTGGTTGCTGTAGTTTGAATTATTGAATGACTGCCATCTGCAAATTCAATTTCACAAACTGTTAGACGGTCAGCATTAGGATTTTTATATGCTTTTATGACATGACATAATTTAATACCCTCAACATCAGCAAATTTGTGATATTCCTCAACTTCAAATCCAATTGAATTAATTGCTGAAACAACTTTTTCAATTGAAACATTTTCCAAATTAGCTAGTCTGCATAGTGTTTTATATGAAAATAACATTTTTTTCCTCTCTTATTTAAATTGTTTTAAAAATCTTTTATCATTAATATAAAATTCACGAATATCTTCAATGCCATATTTGATCATTGCTATTCTTTCTATACCAATTCCAGCGGCAATAGCGGTCATATCATTTGAATAGCCAGCCATTTTAAGAACATTCTCATGCACAATACCGGCACCAAGAACCTCAATTCATCGATTGTTAAAAAAGATATCAACTTCAACACTAGGTTCGGTGAATGGAAAATACGATGGGCGAAGGCGAATTTCTAGTTCTTCTTCTAAAACATATGAAAGTAATGATTTTAATGTATAAATTAAAGTACCAAATGAATGATGACCCACACTAACTAAATCCAACTGAGTAAATTGATGAGTGTGACTATGATCTTCTTCGTCGTTGCGATAAACCTTACCAATTGAAAATTGAGAAAATTCTTTATTAGCGTGTTTTTCAAGCATTCTCGCACTAATTCCGGTATTATGAGTTCTAAGTAGTAAATTTTTTTCAAGATATAAAGAATCTTGCATATCTCTAGCAGGATGCGATTGTGGAATATTTAATCGCTCAAAATTATATTCATCACTTTCCATTTCATTGCCTTGCGATTCAAAATAGCCGTTTGCTACTAATCAATCGCGAAAACGTTGACTAATAATGTTGATTGGATGAATTGCCCCTTCAAAATTAATAGGGGTTGCAAAATCTTCGAATTCTTTTTCTAAATTCTTTTCAATTTCTAAATTATTAATTTTTTCTTTTGCCAGTTCAAAAAAGTTTTCAGCATCTTCTTTTAATTTTTTAATTGCTTTACCAATTTCAGCTTTTTCCGATGGTTCGGCAATTTTTAATTTTTGAATTAAATTCATAAGTTCTTCAGACTTATTAAATTGATTTTTTATGATTTTTAAATCCTCAATATTTTTAATTTTATCTAAATCAAATTTCATGATTTACCCCTTTGTATTATTTTTAATTGAATTTCAATAATTTTTAATTTTTTCTTCATATCCATTGTCCTGAAATTCAAAGAATTTTGTCTTTACTAATTCATTTGGTAAATATGTTTGCTTAACATAATGATGTTTAAAATCGTGCGGATATTGATAGTCAATGCCGCGCCCTAGTTTTTTTGCCGATGCATAATTAGCATCCTTCAAATGGTTTGGTACTTCGTAAATTTTGCCTTCGTCAAGCGCGGAGGCAATTTTTTTGACGGCCAAATATGTAGAATTAGATTTGGGACTAATAGCAATATTAATTATAGCATTAGAAAGCGGCAAATAACCTTCAGGCATTCCTAATCTTTCAAAAGCATCAATTGCAGCCATAACTTGCGGACCAAGTTTTGGATTAGCAAGTCCAACATCTTCATATGTTGCGCACATTAGTCTTCGAAATAATCCATCAAAATCTCCTGATTTAATAATAATCATACCCCAATAAAGTGCGCCATCCGGATCAGATCCACGCAGTGATTTATGAAATGCACTTAAATAATCATAGTGATTATCGGATTTACTATCAGAAGCAAATTGGGTTGCCGGGATAATTTTCTTTATCTCGGCTAAAGTCGCAGGTCTTTTAGCAAAAATTGTAAAAATTAATTCCAGGTTATTAATGGCTACTCGAAAATCTCCATTAGCTTGTTCGGCAATAAATTTATAAATTTCGTTAGATAATTTTGGCATATTGTCTAGATTTTGAGCAATTTTTTTTAAATTTTCAATTAATGTAGTTATTGTTGGTTTTTTAAACTCGATAATTGATGCCCTAGAACGTAAAGCTGGATTAAGTTTGAAATAAGGATTTTCTGTTGTAGTGGCATATATTGTGATTAAATCATTTTCTAAATAGGGTAGCAAAATGTCTTGTTTATCTTTATTTAGTCGATGAATTTCATCAATAATTAGAATTTTATTAGTTTTAAGTTTATAAATTAATTCATCTTTATTGCCAACCGCAGCATTAAAATATTCAAATGAAACTTTTAAACCCTTTGCTAAAATATATGAAATAGTAGTTTTACCAGTTCCTGGTTTACCATAAAAAATAAATGATCGAAAATCATTTTTTTCAATAATGCTTTCAAATAAAAATCGTAAATTTTCATCACAAATAAAATTATCTAAATTGTCAGGACGAATTGCGTTGGCTAGGTTTGATTTCATAACTTAATATTATAAATTAATAGTTATTTTAAGGAGATTAATTGCGAAAAATATTTTCAAAAAAATCTTTTCTTTTTTAATAAAAAAAATAAGCAAAATAATTTTTACTCTTCTTGCTTATTTAAATTATTTTTTTCATTTCTATAGAAAATAATAGCAGCTACAATTCCTAAAATACGTGTTAAAAAAATTGATCCTAAAGAAAAAATAAAAGCAAATTTTCAATTGAATTTATAAGAAAATGTAGCAATAAAAATGTTGAACACTATGCTAATTAGTAAAAATATCAAATATAAAATTAATGAGGAAATTAAAATAAAATTCAAGCTATTCAAATGACTAGCATCACCAGAATCAAGAATTTCGGTGTTTGCTAAAATTTTTGAAGTATTAGTGCTATATTTAGCCTGTAAATTATTTATAAATAGTGCCCATAATACTAATCCAACAATTAAAAAAATAAACATGGAAATAGCTAAAAAATTACTTATAATTTGTCCGATAATTATTTTTTTATATTTACTAGTTTGCATATTCTTTTCTTTCATAGTTCTCCTACAAGTCTAATTTTATATTAAAAAAAGTGCAAGCGCACTTTTATTTTTGATTTTATAAATTCAGTATTAAATTTTATACTGTTTCAGCTTTTTTAGCTTCTTCTTTTCTATTATCTTTTGGGTCACGTTTCATTGGGCCAACATATGGTAAAATAGCCACATATCTTGCTCTCTTAATTGCTAGGGCAACTGCTCTTTGGTGTTTCGAGCATGTTCCGGTAATACGAGATGATAAAATTTTTCCTTGTAAATTAACTAATTTTGATACCACTTCTTCATTTTTATAATCAACATAAGTAACAGGTTGTTTACTTAAACAAAATTGACATGGGCGTTTACGAATAAAAGGTTTTTTGCGAACAATTCTTGCCATAATTTTCTCCTAAAAATCTCAATCTAACTGATCAAAAGCATCTTCTTGTGATTCAGTTGGACTATGATTCTCTTCCTTGATAAATTTAGTTTCAGTGGGAATGGTAAATTCTTTAGTATGACTATTTTTCTTACGAGCTTCAGCAGCTTCTTTACTTTCTAGCGATTCAACGCGATCGACACTAATAACATATGAATTACTAATTTGACCATCAGGACTAGTAATTCTTGATGATTGAAATGATCCCTCGATTAAAAGCAATGAGCCTTTATCGTGATATTTATTAACAAATTGTGCATTTGTTCTTCAAGCTAAACATGGGATAAAATCTAAAATCGGTTCGTTATTAGGGGTTATATATGGACGCTTTACCACTAAAGTAAATCGCGAATACTCCACGTTTGAGGCAGTTATGCCTTTATATGGACTATTTGCTAAACGGCCAACTAAAATAACTTTATTCATATTCCTCACTCCTTTAATTATTTGATTTTTTCAAGTCTTGGTTTAGGTTTTCTTTCGCCTCTGGTTTCGTTATTACCTTGTCTTGTTTCAGTGTTATCTTTATTTTGTGGTTTTGGAAAAGTTCTTTTTCCATCACGGTTATTAGCAAAAGCTGGTTTCTTACCATAAACTTTTTTAACTTTTTTAGGTTTTAATCCTCTTTCAGAATCTAAATTAATAATTAAGTTTCTTAAGATAATTTTGCTAATGTTTAATTTTCTAGTTAATTCAGCAATTAAATGTGGTTCTGCTTTTACAGAAATTAAATAATATGTTGCACGTGACATTTTTTTAATAGGATAAGCTAATTCGCTGCGTTCTAATTTTTCCATTTTAGCATTTTTTTCATTTAAAACGCTAAACACTAAAGAAGTAAAATCTTCTTCTTTAGCAGTAGGATCAACTAGAATCATAATTTCATAATTTGACATTATTAAATACTCTCCTTTTGGACATTTGGACCAGTTTAGGTCAAGGAGTCTCGCCTTTGTTAAAAATTTAACATAACTATTATATTATAAAATCAATTTAATAGATAAATTAGCATCTAATTAATTAATAGTTGTTAAATAGCTTAACCGATAATTAAAAATATATAAAATAAAATTTATTTTGATAAAAAAATCAATTGAATTAACTTCAATCAATTTCGATATAATCATATTTTTTTTCTTTAGATTTTTTTTCTAAAACCTTGAAATATAGTTTTTCTTTAAAAGTAAATTTACTATTTTTACGTAGTGGACGATTAATTTGCAATTCAAGTCAGTTAGATAGTGAAAGATTTTTTTCATTTTCATCTAATTCATAGCCTAGAATTTTTTCAAATTCAAGTTGTTTTCATAATGTTTTCATTATTACTGTGCCTTTAGCTTCACAACGTTCTAAACTTATTTCATAAATTTGTTCATCATCGTCATATTCGTCATAAATCTCTCCAACGACTTCTTCTAAAATATCTTCAACAGTGATTATTCCAATAACATTTCCACTATTGTTATTTTCAGTTACAAAAGCCATTTGAGCACGCGATTGTCTTAGTTTTTCTAAAGCCACCGAAAGAATTGAATTAGCAGAAAGAGTTGGCACCATTTTAACATAATTCATAATATTTCCACGTTTCAAAAAGAAAATATCTTTTAAAAGTAAAATTCCAATCAAATTACCATTTTTTTCAACCGGTATTCTCGAATAGTTGGTTTTCTTAAACATCTCTAATGCTTCGGACATTGTTGCTTTAGACGATATATAATCAACATTTTTTAATTTAATATAGTGTTGTAATACTTTCGTTGAATCTAAATCAAGCACATTTTGTGCCATTGCTGATTCATTTGTATCAAGAACTCCCTCATTTTGAGCGATATTAATTAAATTTTTTACTTCTTCTTCAGTATTCGTGATATAAATTTTTTTACCAATTTTTGAAATTG
This sequence comes from [Mycoplasma] phocae, assembly GCF_003332325.1. NCBI lineage: Bacteria > Bacillati > Mycoplasmatota > Mycoplasmoidales > Metamycoplasmataceae > Metamycoplasma > [Mycoplasma] phocae. Next base: position 542,165 of record NZ_CP029295.1, read on the forward strand.
GGAAGGTGATAGGGAAAAATAATCAATATAGCATTTCAATAAATCAATAAAAAGATCTAATTGTTTTTTCAGGATGAGCTTTTGCTATCAATTTTGGAATTATTTCAGCTAAAAATACAATAATTGGTGTCATTACTAAAGTTGAAATAATTGTTGCAATTCCAGAATTTAGTGTTGTTAAAGATAGTACATATACTAGTAATGTTGAAGCTGAAATATTAACAAGGTTATTGGCAATCAGAACCGTTCCAAGTGTACGGTTAAAAAAATTATGCTGTTTCTCTATTAATTTAGCTCCACGAACATTTTTTTCAATTAATGTATTAATTTTAGCGCGATTTAAGGCTGTATAAGCTGTTTCGCAAGCTGAAAAAATTCCACTGCAAATTAGTAAAAATAATAATAAAATTGAATAAACAATATATTCTCATAGGTGACCCTGGACAGTTTTTATATCATTTGTTGTGAGCGGTATATCCATTCTTAGTTATTCTCCGTAATTATTTTAATAAATTCTATTATACTATATATCTTTCAATGTATAAAAATATAAATTTATAAATTTATTGGAATTTTTAGTTAAATTTATATAATAATACTATGTTTAAATTTGAAGACGTTAAATTAGTTCAATTACCAGAACAAGTGTTAAGAAAAAAATCTCAAAATGTGGAATTGCCTTTATCACAAGAGAATATTGATTTAATTGAAAAAATGATTTTCCATGTCGATGATAGTCAAAAAAGAAACACTAAGTTTCGCCCAGCTGTTGGTGTGGCGGCAGTTCAATATGGAATTTTAAAAAATATTTTTTATATTATGATCAAAGATGATAAAGAAAAATATTTATTTAAAGACGCTCTAATTAATCCAGTTATGATCGGACATTCCGAACACAAAATTGCCATTTCTGAAGGTGAAGGATGTTTGAGCGTTAACGAAAATCATCCAAATCAAGAGGGATATATTTATCGATATTCACGTGTTTTAATTAAGGCTTATTCATATTTGGAGAAAAAAGAAAAAATTTATGATGTTTCGGGTTACCCCGCTATTGTAATGCAACATGAATTTGATCATTTACAAGGCACGCTATTCATTGATCATATTAACAAAAAAGATCCATGATATAAAGAAGAGAACGCTAAATTTATTTAAAAAATTAAACGCAATCATGAATGAATTGCGTTTTTTTAACTTGACGCCACAAAATGAGTAAAAATAAAGTAATTCATTTTTTGAAATAATATTAGTGGATTAATTAATAGACATGTCACATAAATTAATTACAATATAAAAATTCATACTATGTATTTACATAATTTGTGTGAATTTTTTTTTCTCACAAACATATCGATGATAAATATTAGTTCTTCTAACTAGTAAATATTTAGCAACTGATTCGATTTGAATATTACTTTACCCTTTTAGATTTTGTTTTTTCTTTCTTTTCTCTCTAATTTTTTATGAATAATTTCATTTATTTGTTTTTGTGTAAGCCACTTGCCTTTAGCGAATCAATAAGGATCCAAAAATAAAATTAATTTCTTCTTTATTTAAATTCTCAAATTTTTAATTATTGGACGGCCTGATTTATCTTTTGGTGATTTTCTTGAGTTTAATTTTAAATTTATAATATTAGAATTATATGCAAGCATCATTTTTGCAATAACTTTCTTTTGTATGTAACCTACACATTGGTACAATAATATTTTATATTTTTACATTATTTGTTATCAATAATAAACTGAATTAAAGCAATTTTAAATCCACTTTTTGCAATTAATTTACAGTATTTTAGTTTTTTATTAAATGAAATTATTTTAACATAAAAACACTCCTTATTTTCTTGGAGTGTCTAAATTATTAATTTAACTTACTTTTACAAGCATCTTTTATTCCATATTTTAAGCATTTATTTCTTTAATTAAAGCGTTTAAAATTTCCCCATTAACTTCTTTAACGGTTTTTCCTTCAGGGGCTACTTCAACCATTTCCTTAATTCCAAGCAATTTAACAGCATTAGCCTTATTTTCTTGAGAAACAATTTTTTTAAACATTTCTATAGCATTGACAATAGATTGACCGGCCAATGTTTTATCATTGTCTGTTTTTGTCGAATCTGATAATGAAACGAATTCATCTCAATATCCTAATCTAACATTTTCTATTTTTTTTGTTTTGTTGAAATCAGAAATAATGTCTGAATCTTGTTTTTTGGTAAATAAATCAGTTAAAACCCGATAAATAGTTGCACCAATTCTTTTTTCGATTGATGTAAAGAATAAGGATTCCTGTCTCGGAAAGTTCTTTGATTGGTCATTGTCAACACCAATAATTGATTGTGCAGTTTTAGAACTTATAATTTCTTTTGCAACAACAGTAATAAATGGTCCTGCTACAGGAAGAATAATTGCGGGATTGCCATTTTTGGTAATGTTTTGAACAATATTAATCTTCGCTGGATTTTCAGTATTAAAGTTGGTATCGATAACGATAGGATTAGAGGTGATTAAAGCCTTTTTATCTTTATTATTCGGTTCGTTATTAAAGTTTTTAATTCCACCAAGAAATCCTGTAATAAAGTTGGTAACTTCTTTTCTCGGGTGTCCACCAAAAGTAGCAATTCCTCTTTTTTCACGATCAGCTGCATTAGGGTATTTTTTAGCTAGAAAATCAGCAGCAGCATATCCTGCGATTCAGGCTGCTTCTTCAATTTTATAATTTAAGGTAATAATTTTGCCTTTTAATTTTTCTTGTTGTTCTGGTGTTAATCCATCTAGAATTCAGTCAACACCAACAACAACGGCATTTGAATTTGCTAAGGCATCTAAATTTCTTCCATTTCCATTTAGTAATCATTTTTTGAATAAGTAACTGTGTTTAAATCCAGTTAGTACTCAAACATTTTTTGGTCCACTAATGAGTTCATCATATGATTTCGTAACGGCAGCATCATCAAATGGTTCAAGATATGAACTTGTTATATTTTTAGTTTGAATTGAGTGTTGAGATATTGCCTCTCAAACTGATTGATTGAATGATAAATCGATTAATTTTTCACCGGCAATTAGAAGAACTATATCTAATTTTTTTGTATTTCCAGATTCTATTGCTTGTTTAATCTCAGCATCCTTTTTCTGTGCTATAGGTCTAATTTTAGCTATATCAGTTTTTGCATATGTTTTGGTAAAATCACGATTGTCTTGACCATTACCATTCATACCATTATCAAGTTGATCAAGTTTTTTATTCATATCTTGACCGCTTCCCCCGTTGCCACTATTATCTTTTTTTTCGCATGAAGCTGCGATTAAGGGAAGAATTGCAACAGCCGCTGGTAAAGCAATTCATCATTTGAAATTTTTCTTTTTCACAGTTAATCCTTTTGCATGTTTTATTTAACAATTATAATATATATGGCTATATATATAGAACAATATAGTAAATAAAAGCTTAAATTTAGTGCGATTTTGACGGAATTTAATAATTTTTCAAATATTTTATACTGAAATAATTTTAATAAAATTCAAAAGCTTTCAAATGATTAATATGTTTATTATGTATATTATAAAAAATTTCAAAAAATCTAAAAATTGATTAGGATGAGTAAGATTAATTTCAGAAACTTTTAATAAAATTATTTAATTTATTTTTAAACATTTTGAACAAATTAGTAAGTTTTAATTATTTAGTCACTTTGATAAATCAATAGTTAAGCAAAAAAATAACAAAAAGTGCGAATAATTTCGCATCATTTCTTGGTAATATATTTGCCTATTTTTTAATCATCTCATTATATTGTTTAGCAAAAGTTTCGAACAATTGCACAATAAATTCGATTTCTTTGACTTGTTGACGGTTTTGATTGGCCTGATCGGTAATTTCAACTATAATTTCTGAACTATCATTTTCAGCAACGATATTCACAAGAAAAGTGTTAATCTTTTCACGATTTCAATCAGATTCAGCACTTTTATCTAAATTTATTTTTAGACTATTGGTTTTTTTAGTTGTTGTCAACATTGAAATATTAATAAAACGGCTTTGATCAGATTTAGTTTCATAATTGATTGTTATTGTCATGTTATTTTTCCTCCATATGATTATCACTAATTTTTTTGGCAATAATTTCACTCCGTTTTTTTAGCGATTTAATCCCACCTTCTAAATAAAGGGATTCTCCAGTCTCTTCGGTGTCATTATTAATAATAATGTTTTCTAAACGGAATTTATTTTCAGCAATTTCATCAAAAATATTTGCTATAATCACTTGCCCTTCAAGTAGTGTGCCGATGTTCGAATTATGAGTAACGATAAACATTTGTTGCCCCTCTTGTTTCTTGGTTAAAAGCAGCGGTAAAATGTTTTCGGTGATGGTTTTATTATCAAGATTATCTTCAATTTGATCAAGTAATAAATAGTCAGCATTATTTCTATAGTTTTGAATGTTATCCAAAACATAATTAATCCCAAATAAACTTTTTTCGCCAAGTGACATGTCTTGATATCTTTTCTTACCAGCATAAATTTCAACATGATTTTCAATTAATGGAATAATAACTTTTTTCTCAAGATATTCATTTGAACTAGTTTTATCGAGTTTATCTTCAGTGCGAATGAGATCTCTAATTGTTTGCCGTTTATTTTCCGAACCTATATAGTTATTTAAAAACGTGATTTTTTCATCATCATCCATAACGATTTGGTGAAGTTCACATCTTAGTGAATTTCTATCATTAGAAATATCTTCAGTTTTTGTCCAATTGAAAATAATTTCTTCATTAATAATAGAATCATACTGTTGTTTTAATTCTGCTAATTTAGCACCCATATCTTTAAAATATTTTAATAAAATTTTTCATTCTTCTTCTAACTTTAGATCAGATGACATTTTTGCCTTATATTGCTTTTTTTGACTATCGTAAGCATTTTTGAAAATGTCAAACGTTTGTAGTCCTTTAATATTAATTTTTTGAAGACTTTTATACTTATCAACTAATGCATCTTTTTGTGCAAGAAACTGGTTTTCGAGTTCAAAAATTTCTTCAATTGCCAATAAATCAAAAAAGCTTTTCATAACATCGCTATTTTTCATCTCGTTTTTAATTTGATTTTTATTAGTTCTAATTTTATTATCAAGGGTTTTAAAATCGTTTAAAATTTTTTCGATATTATCCGCAATTCCTTTTATTGTTTGTTTAACATCATGATTTGTATATTCAACGTCAATAATTGATTTACTTTTTTCTAAATTAGTACTTTCTTTTTTGAAAATCACCTGAGGATTAATATTCTTTTCCGCTTGAAGATAATATTCTTTTAGTAATTTTCGTAATTTTTTAAAAATCTCAAGCCCGTGATCTTGGTCACTGACAAAATCACTAGCAAATGCTTCGATTTTTTCTTTTTTAAATTTTTTCACATCATTTGATTCATCTAGTGACTTTTTTCGCGAGTCATCTTGCGAAATATAACCTGGCAAATCATTTTGTAATTCTTCGAGTCAATTTTTTGTTTTTGCCAATTCTTTTTCATGATAAAACGTGAAATCTGCGGCTAGTTTTTCCGAACCATCAATGTTGACACTTATAAGTTCTAAATTTGCATCTTCTTTTAATCATTTTGAACCATCTTTATAGATGTATTTATTCATGATTGCTTGGCCAATTAAATTTAGTAATGTACTTTTACCACTACCCTTGGGACCAACAATAATATTAACTTGACCAAATGGTAGTTCAATAATTTTATCGTTAACTTTAAATTTTAATTCCTTAAGCATATTTACTCCTTTCATCGCTGAATACTACTCAATAATAATTTTGTTTTCCTGAATGGCTCTTTTAATCGCTGAAAAATTAACTTCAGACTGGACATATGTTTGTTTTTTTGAGAACTGTGGATATTTTTTTCATGTGTGAGTATCACTAAAAGTGACTAACGGAATTGCCCTCTTTGCTAAAATTTTTTTAACATTTGCGTGATTCTCATCAGTTATATCCAAAGCATCAACTTGGAAATTTCCCAAATCATCAACAAGCATATTATCTTTACCTTTACCAGCATGCGGAAAAACCATAAAATCAAAATCTGCTAATTTCGCAATAATTTCTGCATAACTATACCGAGTTTTTGGACCACTAAAAAGATTTTGAATTGCCACTAAATCATCATCAGGATTAAAAACAAAAACGGCTTGACCCACCCGGTGATCAATACGTTTTAAATCAATTTCAATCCCGGGAAATAAAACTAAATCTAAGTGGTATTTTTTAATAATTTCTAAGCGCTTTTGATAGTTTTTCAAATAAAATTTGTCATGATCGGAAAAACAAGCGACTTTGACATTGTGTTTAACTAAAATTTCTAGTTTTTCTAAATCAGATTCACCACTAATATTGCTACCAGTTTTACCAGAATCGCTAGAATGAGTATGAAGATCAATTAAAATATAGTTTAACAATTTTACATCCTTTGTAATTAAAATTATTGCATAAATCACTAAAAAATATTGTAAAAATGCGAAATTTATTAACTATTTTGTTTATGAAAAAATAAGCCAATCATTTATAAAAAATTCCTAAAAAAGTGAAGAATATTCAAACTTTTTTTGAAATATTTAATTTAGGTGAAATAATTTAAACACTCAGCTCATATTATGCGAAAACATAGTACAAGATTTTATAATTTATTTTTTTGTATTCTCTCTAAATTAGAGTGCTTTATGTATTTACTGATTTCGCCATATATTATCTCGCAATCTAAATTGTTGTATTCTATAAAATCAACATTTTATCGATGTAAATTTGTAAAAAAATTTTTGTCTTTATTTTTCAATTAGTATCCTTTGATTAACACCAATTGATTATAGTTATGTTTTTTTAGATTTTTTTTACCTTCGTATATGACTTGCGTATTGCGCAATTATATCTATATTTTTTTGTTGATGTTCGTTATTAATAATGAACTGAATTAAAGAGATTTAAAACTCGCTTTTCGCAGTTGATTTGCAATATTTTAGTTTTTCATTTAGTGCAAATTGTTTTAACATAAAAACACTTCTTATCTTGAAGTGTCTAAATTATGTAACCTAACTTAAATTATTTTAATGTTTCTTTATCCTTAGCATCAAAAAAAGATTTTCAAATTTGCTTGCCATTTTGTATTGAGTATATATTTCAAATATTTACTCCTAACCCAGGTTTTTTATATGCGTTTAGTTTAGCATATCCTGAAGAGTAATCAATCGGAAGTCTAGTCATACCAACTCTTTGACGGATGCCATCACTTCCAATCATTGTATCATCTCTATTATCTGAGTCGCTAATATAAACAGCTAATACTTTACCATTTTTATCAAAATCTGCTCCTCAAATATTGACGATGTGTCCAGCGCCTCTTCCTGTTCCATAAGATACTGCTAATGCCCTATCTTCGTTAATTCATTTTCTTATTATATTCGATAAATGATCTAAACTTCCGGGCGAAACCATATCGGTTAATCTTTGTTTTCCAAAAACATCCTTTAAAAATCCGCGAGTAGCATTTGGAGAATATTGTGAATCACTATTTAAATATTTTTCTGAACTGTATTTATAACCATTTATAAACATATCAATAAGTTTATCTGGTCAAACTGCGCGATTAGCAAATAAACCTTTGAAATATTCAAAAATACGACTTTTATCATAATACATATCCGCATCTGGATAATTAACTTTAATTGTTTGTAATTTTTTAACTATCTCGCCAGCCTTAATAGTGGCATTTTCCGGATATTCTTTAATATATCTATCTACATATTCTTTATTATAATCTATTCATCAATGTATCATATTAGCAGCAACTACTGCAGAACAAAGAGTTAAATCTCCACCCTTAAATTCTTTGTTAATATCATATCACCCTTCTTTTTCTGATCCTTTTAAAGGATATTCAAATTTTTCAACTTCGGGGTCATCTCAAGATTTGAATTTTTGAACATCAACATTAACTCCGGCTACTCAAAGTGTTTCTGCCACTTTATATTTAAGAGATTCAATAATATTAGTGTTATTGTGCAACTTTGATAAGTCTAAATCATGAATTTTATTATCATTTTTTGAAGAATTGGATTCATTATTTTCACTAGCATCATTTTTATTTTGGTCAATAATAGTTGGTGGTATAACTTCTTCAGTATTATTAGATTCCTGTTCTGGAGTAATATCATTTTTTTCGACATTATTTGGTAATGTTTGCTTTTCAGGTGAATTAATCTCGTCATCTTTTTTGTCTGTTTGGTTTTCAGGTTTAAGAATTTGTGGATTTTTAGTTTTTATTGAATTTAAATTTTTATCAGAAATATTTTGATTTGTTTCTTTATTATTTTCATTGTTTATTTGTGATTGATCATTAGAATTAGTAGTAGACTTTTGTTCTCCTTTGTTTTCTTTTGGATTGTCATGTTGATTCGATTTTTCAACAACATCAATAACCTTATCTTTTGATTTATCTACAACTTTTTTTAGAAATAGTTGACTTCTTGGAGGTTTTTTGTCAGTACTCTTAACATTTACGCACGCAACTGCGGTTAATGGTGTTAATAGTATGGTAGATAAAATTAAATATTTTGTCTTTTTCATTTGCAATAATTGTACATAAAAATAATGATAATGTATTTAAGTTTCGACCGTTTTATTAAAAAATAACTATTTAAATTACCATTTAATCTTTTAAATTAATAAATTTAAATAAAAAAATATTATGTATTTACTTTTTAGTACATATTATTTTGAAATTTGAATTGTCGTATTTTATAAAATCAATATTTTCTAATGAATATCCTTTTAGCATACATTAATTGCCGACAATTATACTTTCCTAAAAGGTCTTCTATTTTCATATCTAACATAAACATTAATACAATAATATCTTTATTATTCATAGCAATATTCATTATTAATAAATAAACTGAATTAAAGCTATTTCAAATCAATTTTTCGAAATTAATTTGTAGTACTTTAGTTTTTCGGTTGTTAAAAATTTTTTTAAATGAAAAACTCTCTTTATCTTGGAGTGTCTTAAATTATTTAACCTAATTTACTTGTTAAAAACAAAAAACTCACTACATTCCTTGTAAAATCTGCAAAAATTTGACATAAAAAAACTAACTATACTTAAAAAAAATATGACTTCAATAATTTGCCATTTTTTTAGTTCAATAATTCAAATTTTCATCTCTTTAAATTGAGCAAAAAAACAAGATAATTTTTATCAAAAAAATCATTAATTTATTCAAATTTTTTGTAAAAATAAGGTTTTATTTTGTTTTACTCATTTTTTTATATTGTTTTTTTAATGAGATATTTTAATAATTGGTATGTAGTTTGTATTATAATTTTTATACAACTATTTATCGTTTTAAATCGTTAAAATAATTGAAAATGAAAGGAAAATTATGAAAAAAAATAGAAAACTGATTTTAGGTATGGTAATTTCAGTTATGGCAATAGCACCAATTGCCGCTTCATGTGGTTTTGGTGGAACTGATACAAGTGGTAGTTATGCAAAAACTGATGCTGCTAATATTAGAGAATTAGTAAAAACGAAGGATGCTGAAGTACAAGCAGCTATAGAAGCTAATACAACAAAGAAATTAGATATTGTTCTTCTAACTGCTGGTGGAAAAGTAAATGATTTATCATTTAATCAATCTGTTTGAGAAGCAATTTCTCAACACTCAGTTCAAACTAAAAATAACACAAGTTCATATATTGAACCAGCTGATGATGCTGCTGTTACCAAATCATACGATGAACTTATTAGTGGACAAAAAAATGTTTGAGTACTAACTGGATTTCAACATAGTTACTTATTCAAAAACTGACTATTAAATGCAAACGGAAGAAATTTGGATGCCTTAGCAAATTCAAATGCTGTTGTTGTTGGTGTCGACTGAATCTTAGATAAATTAACACCAGAACAACAAGAAAAATTAAAAGGCAAAATTATTACCTTAAATTACAAAACTGAAGAATCTGGATGAATCGCAGGATATGCAGCTGCTGATTTTCTAGCTAAAAAATATCCTGATGCATCTGATCGTGCAAAAAGAGGAATTGCTACTTTTGGTGGACACCCAGGAAAAGGAGTTACCGACTTTATTACAGGATTCCTTGGTGGAATTAAACACTTTAATAGTGAGCAAGGTAATAATGGTAAAAAGGCTTTAATTACATCTAAGCCTATTGTTACCGATACCAACTTTAGTACTCAAGATACATCAAAAGTTACTCTTGTTCAAAACATTACTACAAATGGCAATCCCGCAATTATTCTTCCAGTAGCAGGACCATTTACTAATACAGTTGAACAATCAATTACAAGTAGAAATACTGATCAATCAATTATTGGTGTTGATACCGATCAATCTATGACCTTCTCGGAAGACAAAAGAAAATTATTTTTTACTTCAATTGAAAAAAGAATTGGAGCAACAATTTACCGTGTGCTAACTGATTTATTTATTCAAAAAGCAAATTCTGATATTATTTCTAATTTCAACACAACTAAAAAGATTGAAGGCGTAAAATTAGGGTACTGAGATGGTTTTGTTTCATTATCTCCAACTACAAAAGAAGGAAATGATAAAGAATTTGCAACCACTTCTCTACAAGAAGCTAAAAATAAATTTGAAAGTATTGTACCAAAAGCACAAAAAGATAATGCAAGTGCTTTACTAGGAATTAAAGAAATGGTTGATGTAGCCCCTGAAGGAAAAACCGTTAAAGAAGTTAATGAGGGAGTTTTAAACGCCTTAATTGCTGAAATAAATGCTTAAACTATAAAATAAAAAATGCTTTTAGTTAAGTAATTTTTTATTTTTATAATTTGTATATAATAAGAAATTTCAAATAAGGTATATTATGAACAAACAAAAAAATCCCGAATATGCCATTCAATTTATTAATGTCACAAAAGTATTTGGAGACATAGTTGCTAATAAGGATATAAGTATTAATATTAAAAAAGGATCCATTCATGCCTTAATTGGGGAAAATGGAGCTGGCAAGAGTACTTTAATGTCAATTCTTTTTGGACTATATACTCCAACTAGTGGTTCGATTAAAATTAATGGTCATAGCATGTACATTAAAAATCCGAATTTAGCAAATGAAATCGGAATTGGAATGGTACATCAACATTTTAAACTAGTTAATGCTTATACAAATCTTGACAACATTATTTTAGGAAGTGAAATTGAAAATTACGGGTTTTTGGACAAAAAAACTGCTAAATTAAAAATTGAAGCTATTCAAAAAAAATATAATCTTGATTTTGATTTAAAACAAAAAACAGGGAACGCAACTGTCGGAACACAACAAAAAGTCGAAATTATGAAGATGCTTTATCGTGATGCTGAAATTCTAATTTTTGACGAACCAACTGCAGTGCTAACACCACAAGAAATTACTGGTTTGATTGAAACCATGAAAATTTTTAGAGAAAGTGGTAAAACAATTATCTTTATTTCTCATAAATTAAATGAAGTTAAAGCTATTGCCGATGAAGCCACTGTTATCAGACACGGTGAAGTGGTTGGACATTTTGAAGATTTAGAAAATGCTTCAATCTCCGAACTATCAGAGGCAATGGTTGGAAAAAAAGTTGTTATGCCAAAAAACAATGCTGAAATTACTTCAGAAGACATTGGTTTTGAATTTAGAAATGTCACTGCAAAACACAATAAGAACATTGACAATGTTTCATTCACTATTCGTAAAGGTGAAATTCTAGCCGTGGCTGGAGTTGAAGGAAATGGTCAAGAAGAAATTGAATTTGTAACTTCAGGAATCATCAAACCAAAAAGTGGTAAAGTTTTCATCTATGATGATAAAAATCAACCAATTGATATTACCAATTTCTCAGTTTCAAAGAAAAAAAATAAGGGTATTTCATACATTCCTGGTGACAGACATAAATACGGACTTGTTCTTGATTTCTCAATTTTAGAAAATTCAATTATTAGACGTTTAGATGATAAAAACATCGAAAAATCACTGGTAATTAATGCTAAAAATATGAAAAAATTTTTCAACGAAATTGAAGAAAAATATGATGTTAGAGGTTGTCGACATGGACATTCAAAAGCCCGTTCACTTTCTGGTGGTAACCAGCAAAAAGCAATTGTTGGCCGGGAAATGTTAACCAAACATGATTTTATTTTAATAGTTCAACCAACTCGTGGTCTTGATGTTGGGGCTATTAATATAATTCATAACAAAATTTTAGAAGAAAAAGCACAAGGAAAAACAATTTTATTAATATCATATGAACTTGATGAAGTGCTAGCATTAGCCGATTCAGTTATTGTTATTAACAAAGGTAAAATTTCCGAGAAAAAATCAATTAAAAATATTACCAGAACCGAAATCGGTAAATTAATGGCAGGAATAAGCAATGAGTAAAGTAACACCATGAACAAAATTTAAAAACTTTTTATTAAATGAAGATAGCGTTAGTTCAAGAAGAAAAGTTTTTAATTCACTTTGAGCCATTTTAATCGGTATTGTAATTGCGTCAATATTCCTACTTTTTCTAAGAGTAAATCCAATTCAATTTTTCTATACAATCATAGAAAGATCAACAAGCTCAAGAAATATTAATCGGTTTTTAATTACTATAGCCGTTCTAATATTTGCTTCGATTGCCGTCGGAGTCGGCTTTAAGGCAGGGATGTTTAATATTGGTGTCCCTGGGCAAATGATGGCCTCTGGAATTAGTAGTGTTGTTGTCATCGCCTATTTAGGAAGAACACCAGGAGTGCTAGTTCTTGCAATTATTGTGGGAATGATAGTTGCACTTCTAACAGGAATGATTGCCGGAATTTTAAAAGCTTATTTAAACATTAATGAAGTTGTTGTCACTATTTTACTTAACTGAATAGTATTCTACATTTGTTGACAAATACTATCGGTTGGATCATTACCTTTTAAAGATCCATTAGCATCGCTAAACGGACAATCAATTTTACTAAATGTCGCGTCGCTTGATACATTGTGATTTTCACTAATTATCATGTTTGGAGCAATTGCTTTTGCCGTATTAATGTGATTCATTCTAAAGAAAACTACTATTGGATATAAAATAAAAATGACTGGTTTTAATAAGGATGCTTCTAAATATTCAGGAACTAATGAAAAGAAGTTAATTATTACCCTAATGAGCTTCTCAGCTATGATTGCTGGAATTGCCGGATTCCTATGATTTGTCTTTGAAGAAAAACAAATGATTTTAGGATCAGGTCCTGTTGCAATTGGATTCGACAGTATTGCGATCTCGTTACTAGCTCACAATGCGCCAATTGGATCAATTTTTACATCAATTTTCTATAGCTTTATTACTATTGGTTCAGCTTCACTACAAACTCTAAATGTTAAATTGGACCAATCAACTGTGCAAATTATTACTGGTATTATTATCTATCTATCAGCAATATCAATAGTATTCTCGAAATTTAGAGTAATATCAAAGCTTATCAAATTAACAATTTTGATCAAATCAAAAGTATTCTTCAAATCAACATCATATTTAGACAAATATAAGATGCAAAAACATCAAATTGAAAAAGCGTTAATGTCTAAAAATTTAGATGAAAAGAATAAAAAAGAATTAGAAAAACAATTAATAAGTGTGAAAAGATTAATTAATTTGTCTTCAAATCGTGAAACAATGAAATCAAATTCATACTACAAACAAATTAAAGCTAAATATGAATTAGAAATACTTAACAAACAAGAATATTTCAAAAAATTAAATGTTGAAAATAAAAACTATAAAATTAACAAAGATCTTGCCTATTTAGAAAAAGAAGTAACAATTATCACTACTTTCTTAAATAACATTAATAGTGGTCAAGCTCACAGAAAAATTGCAATTTACAAAGCTTATTGAAAGACTAAAATTTATCTATACATTAGATATAGAAAAATGCAAAATATCTTAAAACTAAAAAATATTGATAATAAACCAAAATGAAAAGAATTAAATAACCAATTAAAGGAAGCATTTATCGCTAAAGGATCAAAAAGAAATATGACACATGAAGAAAAAATCGCTTTATTTAAGGAACTTTCAATTAAGAAAAGAGCAATTAATGAACAACTTGCTTTAATTGGATATTTCGATAGCAAAACATTAAAAGAACAATACAATAGCCAAAAAATTGAATACAAAAATAAATATAGTAAAGATGTTGAAAGTCTTGTGGAAGATTTCAAACAAAGAAATCAATGATTAACAATGGAGATTATATAGTATGGATACGTTTTTAGGAATATTTGTTCCTGCTATTGTTTTCTTCTGTATCATCTCAATAGCATCATTATCGGGGCTATTTAGTGAACGAGTTGGAATTGTTAACATTGCTATCGAAGGTATGATGATTGTCGGAGCGACATTCTACGGACTTTTTGGTCAAATCTTTCAAATCACAAGTCCATGGATGCAAATCCCACTATTAATTATTGCATCCGCTGCAACTGGATTATTTGCCCTACTCCATGGTATTGTAACGATCAAATTAAAAGGTGACCATATTATTTCAGGTGTGGCTCTAAACTTATTAGCACCAGCAATATCAATTATTTTCTTAAAAATCTTTGGTAGTGCCAACAGGTTTAATAGTCCAACCCAAGAATTAGCATTATCATCTAATTCATTAAATGATATTAGAAATGTTATTTCGTTAAAATTATTTTTAGTACTTGCCATCGGAATTACAACTTTAATAGTTCTTAATAAAACAAGATGAGGGCTAAGGATGAAAGCAATTGGAGAAAATCCACAAGCTGCCGATGTCGTTGGAATTAATGTTAACTCATTTAAATGACAAGGTGTATTTATATCTGGTTTATTAGCCGGAATTGCTGGCGGAATCTTCTTCCAATGAAGGGGATCTGTCTTCTCCGGAGGGGTAGAAGGAATAGGATTCTTGGCACTAGCTGTCTTAATTATGGGCCAATGAAAATCATCACTGATTTTCGTCTTCTCAATTGTATTCGCATTTATTTTCTCAACTTCACAACAAATCGGAGCTGGACAAGGAGTCTTCAACGACTTCAAAGACTACTCAAGATTAATTAGTACTACTCCATATATATTTACTATCCTAATTCTAATATTTAGTTCGAAGAATTCAAAAGCACCGGCTGCCGTCGGTCAACCTTATGACAAATCGAAAAGATAAAATTAAATACAGCATTCGCCAAAAAAGCATGCTGTATTTTTTATTTACTTTTAAAAATAACTTAATTATGAATTAAAGTTACACTATCATTAAATTCACAATGCTACTAAATTGCAATTAAAATATCTAGTAAATATGCCTAGTTCCATTTAATTTGCTTCTACAAAAAAATTTATTTATGATGCGTTATTATAGCATAGCGCTAAAATAACAGAACCGCCGATATTAAAATTGCCATTGTTTTATCTTGCTTGAAAATAGCATAGCACTAAAATTAACTTTATCGTTAATACTGACCTTAAAGCGTTTTATCTTGCTTGAAAATAGCATAGCACTAAAATGGAAGCGATGAAATATTTAAAAGTTGTAATGTTTTATCTTGCTTGAAAATAGCATAGCACTAAAATTGTGAAGATAGGTCCGTAAAAATAAGAAAAGTTTTATCTTGCTTGAAAATAGCATAGCACTAAAATGAAAAAGCCGCTACCATTTCTCCGAATTTAGTTTTATCTTGCTTGAAAATAGCATAGCACTAAAATTTTACAGGTGAGTTTAACATTTCCAATAAAGTTTTATCTTGCTTGAAAATAGCATAGCACTAAAATGAAATTTTTGAATACTCATTTAATAAATATGTTTTATCTTGCTTGAAAATAGCATAGCACTAAAATAATTCAACTAAATATTTAAAATTCAATGAAGTTTTATCTTGCTTGAAAATAGCATAGCACTAAAATTATGTTTAAATTCGTTATTAATGCTATTCATGTTTTATCTTGCTTGAAAATAGCATAGCACTAAAATAATTCAACTAAATATTTAAAATCCAATGAAGTTTTATCTTGCTTGAAAATAGCATAGCACTAAAATGCAAATATGATTATTTTATCAGGACTAATAGTTTTATCTTGCTTGAAAATAGCATAGCACTAAAATAATCAAAAAATAAATATAAAAAATGTAACTGTTTTATCTTGCTTGAAAATAGCATAGCACTAAAATTTATCGGTTTGGTTCAGTCTGGATATTTATGTTTTATCTTGCTTGAAAATAGCATAGCACTAAAATAAAAGGAGATCACTCAACTGCTTCACTAAAGTTTTATCTTGCTTGAAAATAGCATAGCACTAAAATTAGAAAACGATGTTCTATTTTGCGTCTTTTGTTTTATCTTGCTTGAAAATAGCATAGCACTAAAATATTGAACAAGACGCCGACGTGGTTTTATTTGTTTTATCTTGCTTGAAAATAGCATAGCACTAAAATTAAAATGAGCAAATTTACCGAAAAAGAAAAGTTTTATCTTGCTTGAAAATAGCATAGCACTAAAATATATTCATCAAAGCTATATTAAAATTTTGTGTTTTATCTTGCTTGAAAATAGCATAGCACTAAAATATAGAAAAGCAAACTACACAAATCTTAAACGTTTTATCTTGCTTGAAAATAGCATAGCACTAAAATAATGAGTATTAACACATTTATCACATTATAAGTTTTATCTTGCTTGAAAATAGCATAGCACTAAAATACCGCTGGTGCTGATATCGCTATTACTATTGTTTTATCTTGCTTGAAAATAGCATAGCACTAAAATTCTTCAGACACAACATATATTTCAATTGAAGTTTTATCTTGCTTGAAAATAGCATAGCACTAAAATCGCTATTGCTTTCAGTTTTATCAGCAAATAGGTTTTATCTTGCTTGAAAATAGCATAGCACTAAAATCCTATCGCCAAAAGCTTTTAAAATATTATTGTTTTATCTTGCTTGAAAATAGCATAGCACTAAAATATAAGTGTTATAGTGTATAAATTAAAACATGTTTTATCTTGCTTGAAAATAGCATAGCACTAAAATATTTATATATTGATTTTAGTGGTACAAATTGTTTTATCTTGCTTGAAAATAGCATAGCACTAAAATAACCACCGTCATCATAATCTCAGTAAACTCGTTTTATCTTGCTTGAAAATAGCATAGCACTAAAATATAAACGTTGTAAATTTTAATCTTGCCAAAGTTTTATCTTGCTTGAAAATAGCATAGCACTAAAATTAGACAAATCTTTGGCTTGAGTGAAGTTTCTGTTTTATCTTGCTTGAAAATAGCATAGCACTAAAATTAAACGCATTAAAAGAGCCGATAACAATAGTTTTATCTTGCTTGAAAATAGCATAGCACTAAAATTGATTTTATTTAGTCATCACTCGTAAAGCTTGTTTTATCTTGCTTGAAAATAGCATAGCACTAAAATTAATTTAACTCCATTCACAGCGGTATTAATGTTTTATCTTGCTTGAAAATAGCATAGCACTAAAATGTGGATTCTATTTTAGAAAATAATTTTAGAGTTTTATCTTGCTTGAAAATAGCATAGCACTAAAATAGAAATGTAAAAACTAAATTTTTTTAATATGTTTTATCTTGCTTGAAAATAGCATAGCACTAAAATGTATATGCGATAATTCATTCTTTGATAATTGTTTTATCTTGCTTGAAAATAGCATAGCACTAAAATGCCACTAGTTGTGGTCTCTTGTGAAGAAGAGTTTTATCTTGCTTGAAAATAGCATAGCACTAAAATAGATTTTGATTGCTATTAAATTGAAAAATTGGTTTTATCTTGCTTGAAAATAGCATAGCACTAAAATTAAAAAATGGGGAAAGAAGTTAATAGAATTTGTTTTATCTTGCTTGAAAATAGCATAGCACTAAAATATTATTAGGTCATACCCTTCAAATTCATATGTTTTATCTTGC
Organism: [Mycoplasma] phocae; assembly: GCF_003332325.1. NCBI lineage: Bacteria > Bacillati > Mycoplasmatota > Mycoplasmoidales > Metamycoplasmataceae > Metamycoplasma > [Mycoplasma] phocae. The sequence goes on from NZ_CP029295.1 coordinate 560,162, forward strand.
TTGAAAATAGCATAGCACTAAAATAGTACTATTTGTTGGATTTAACAAAGCGTTAGTTTTATCTTGCTTGAAAATAGCATAGCACTAAAATCTATATCTTATATAAAGTTTGTAATTACTAGTTTTATCTTGCTTGAAAATAGCATAGCACTAAAATGTATTTTCCACCACATTCTCTCAACCATTACTGTTTTATCTTGCTTGAAAATAGCATAGCACTAAAATTTCGATCAAGTCTGGAAGCAAATCAACCTTGTTTTATCTTGCTTGAAAATAGCATAGCACTAAAATCTAACTTTTTCCCATCTAAAATCAGAATTAGTTTTATCTTGCTTGAAAATAGCATAGCACTAAAATGATCAAAATTTGGATTTAGTTTCGGCTGCTGTTTTATCTTGCTTGAAAATAGCATAGCACTAAAATTTTAAAGACATAAAAAATCCTTTTTTGCCAGTTTTATCTTGCTTGAAAATAGCATAGCACTAAAATTAGTACCTTCCCTGATTTTAAAGATGAAGAGTTTTATCTTGCTTGAAAATAGCATAGCACTAAAATGGAAAATGAGCTCTTTTTAAAATTGGACAAGTTTTATCTTGCTTGAAAATAGCATAGCACTAAAATAAAACTCTATTGATAATATAACGTCCGTGGGTTTTATCTTGCTTGAAAATAGCATAGCACTAAAATTCAAATACACAAAATATCATTCAAAAAATTGTTTTATCTTGCTTGAAAATAGCATAGCACTAAAATAAAATTAAAACAAACGACGATGGCAAAGAAGTTTTATCTTGCTTGAAAATAGCATAGCACTAAAATTTGTTAAAAACTCATACTTTGGAAGAACCAGTTTTATCTTGCTTGAAAATAGCATAGCACTAAAATTTGAGTGATGTTTATGTTAAATGATATAATGTTTTATCTTGCTTGAAAATAGCATAGCACTAAAATTTGTCAATGTCAATTGTTTTTCTTTGTATAGTTTTATCTTGCTTGAAAATAGCATAGCACTAAAATGTCAAATTTAGTATTTTTTCAATAAAATTGAGTATTTTTTGACTAAATTAAATATTTTTTTAGCTTAATTTGAATAAATTCATCATTTTTCAATATGTTAAAGGATTCATTAATTTCTAAACTACTGTTTTGTTCACTCTCAACTCAGTTATGAATTGCTAAACCAGAATTTATACAAATTCCTTCGTTTCTTTCAACAATCGCACACTGTTCTAATTCATCAAAATTATTTGCAACTTTAAAAATGTTATTAGTTAAAATAATAAAATAGAATTTGCTTAAGTATTTTGTTAAATATTGAAAATTAACAAAATCAAGATTATTTAAAATAATTATAGGTTTTGAAGAACTATCGGTCCCATAATTATTTAATCATTTGTCTAAATTATCTTTATTGATAAAAGCATCTTGATTAATGTCAAGTAAGTTTTTAAATAATTTACTTTTATCAAAATTTAGGTTAAGAAAATTAGGGTCAATTTGATTATTTATTTTTTCAAGTTCTTTAACTAAATATGGGATATTAATAAAAGTTCCATATTCTAATTTGTCATCATTTAAAATCATTTTGGTTAAAATATTTTTAGCGCTAAATGAATATAGATCGCTTAATTTAGTTAAATTATCAATAATAATCGTATTTCTAATCGAAACATTAGTTCCTTCAATTCTAAAAATTGAATCCTGATTTTCAATTTCAAATTGAAAAAAACTTGCTAGTAATTTATTAGAATTTTCATTTTGTATAGCTATTACACCATTAAATTCCGTTAATTCTAAAAATTTTAAATTCTTAATGTAAATCATTATATTTCAATGTACCTTTCTATATCATTTATATGTTCATTTATTGATTTTTCGCCGGATAGAATTTCAATGTCACCATATTGTTTTTCGGTGATAAGTAAAATCCTCACGTTTGATTTTTTTGGAATAACTTTAATAATTTTTTCTTTTTCATAAGGGTATTGTGTATTTGATCCAATGCATTTTACATAAATAGAATATTGAATTCGATAGTATCCTAATTTATATAAAGCATTACGAAATTTATTATATTGATCAATATTATCGTCATCAGTCGAAATGTCATACATGATAATAATTCTCATATATCTATTTTGAATCTCAACCAATGACTAAATCCTCAAGTTCAACATTTTCAATGATGCCCTTAACTACATAATCAATATAATCAACGACTTTCATCGCTTTCCCTTTAATTAAAATATGTTCCTGTAAAAATTCGAATAACCGTTTTTTAAAATCACGAAAATCAAATTTTTGAAATTGCATACGTTTTTGTATTCCTTCATAGACAATCTTGTCTACAAAACAGCGAAGTGGTTCCATAAGATCAGAAGCCAATAAAAAGCCATTGTCAAAGCTTTTATGAAAAATGCCAATTCGATTGTCAAATCCTTTGGATACAATTGAACGACTAACATAGGCTAACATTACCGTATAACCATAGTTTAAAAATAAATTTATTCAGTCGTCATTATTATCCTTATCACGAATAAAATCTTCAGAAAAAATTGCCCTAAAATAAACTTTTGCCGCCAAACCTTCACGGTTTGTGGTATCCCATAATTTAACTTGCTCGCTATATTCTTGCAATAATTCGAGAACTTTTGGATTGTCTATTTTTAGCGATTTTAGTAAATTCAGCGAATTGATAATTTTTAGTTCAATTGTTCGCTTTCAAGTTATTGATTTATAATAATCGTCTCATTTGATTTGTGATAGAAATACTTTATTGTTAAAATAACCATTAAGTGGTAAGATGTGTGCATATGGTAAATGCTTATAGTCACAAAAAATAATGTTAACTTTTTCTTCAATTAGTTTATTAATTAATGGCACGCTTATCATCATTCGACTATTTTCAAAAATAATTGTTTCAATATTATTAGTTGGAATCGTAATTTTTCCTTGCTCTTTTTTAATAATTAGATTACCAAGAAAAAGTGATAAATAATCACTTTCTGAAACATCGATAATTTTTTTCATATTCTTGTCTCCTTTTATGTTAGATTCTCTAACAAAAAAAGGATATTATAATTAGTTTTTATTTTAAATAAAATTTTATTATTTAATGTCTTTATACATTAATTTTTCTCTTTATTTGAAAAGAAAAAGTAATAATGTATAAAAATGCAATTTGCAATTAGGTCTCAAGAATATCAAAATAATAAAGATTTTAATTAAAATTTGAGTATTAAAATCATATTAACATAATACTATTTTGATTTCCTTTAGAGCTATGCTATTTTAATTAGACAAAATAACCCACTGCTAAAATTTTTACGGAATAAGCAATTTATATACTCGGAAATGAACAATGTTTTTATATGCTAAAACATTTTAAATTAAAAACTAAATACTGAAAACTAATAGCAAAAAATAGATTTGAAAGAGCTTTAATTCAATTAATTATCGATAACAAATATCGTTGTATCATATCACCAATACTAGGTTGGATATAAATTTCTAGAAAAACATAACCATTGGCAATTAATATCAATTAAAAAATTCTCATTAAAAATTAGATAATCAGAATAATTCCTTGAGAATATGCAGCAATAAAATGTTGATCCTAAAAATACAACAATTTATATTTTAAAATAATATAAGCGAAATCACAAATACATAAAGTATCGTAATTTAAAAAGAGTAATAAAAAATAGATTATAAAACTCCACATGATGTTTTTTACACAATGTGGAGTTAATATTTAGATTATTTTTGATTCCTGTGCTGTGTTTTTACACAAATCAGGGTAGATTATAAATTTTAAATCTAAGCACCTAAAAGGTAAAAATTAAAATTTTAAATAATATCGTTAAATAAAAACTATAAAAAATTATCTATTAACATAATGTAAATTTAATTTAGGTTATTTTTTAAATTAGGTCTTTATTATTTTTTACATAATTTTTTAATAAAACACTTGCTGCCTTTCTATAAGGTTTTACAATTTTTGATTTTTCACTATCAATTAATTTTTCGTTTTCCTCACTTTTTTCATTTAATCTTAGACAAGAACAATATCTATATTCAATTCTTCTGTCTGAAGCCCCTACAATATAGATATCTCGTTTTTCTAAATTTTCTTCACTAAAATTTGTTAAAGTTGTTCCCTTATAAAAAACATCAATAATTTTATTTTCTTTTGGAATTTTATTTTTTTCTTTTTGGTATTCAAGAGCATCTTTTATATAAATACTTTCATTGGCAAAATCAGGGCGAAGATCATTATTAAATTTATAAATTTTAGCATTTACTGGAATGTATGTGAATTTGTCTTTTTTATTCTTATATATTAGTAGCGCAACTCAATTAAAAGAATCTTTAAAGGATTTATTATTCTGTTTTTTTACTAAGTGTGCGTTATCTTTTGGGATTATATTTCCCAAAATTTTTACTTTTTTAATATATTTAAAACCATTTGGAGTTTTAATAATTAGTGATTTTCGGTTTTTACTACTTAAAAAGGTTTTGGCCTCTTCTTTAAATTTTGTTGGATCCTTACATAATTCATTTGCATATTCCTCGAACAATTTATGTGTGTACATTACAAACGCATTTGTTTTAAAGTTTTTATATTCATTTCAAATTTTCAAAATGTCGTTAAATTCTTGAGGATGAGATATTTTCATTAAAATTTTATTTTGGTCTTCTTTTCCTTCTAAATAATCGTAAATATTAAAAATTGATTTTCTTTCGATTTTTTGAATATTGTTTTCATCAACTTCACGTAATGAATATAGACTGCTATTAAATAATTCAATATTATAGTCCCTAGTTAATTTTCTTGAATACTTAATTTTTTGTAAAATCCTATCAAGATTAGGATTTTTAACATCGCTAATTAGCGAATTATAAACCTTCTCAGAAACAATATTTAAATTTCTAGTATAGTCTTCTACACGACAGACAACTTCTCCGGTCTCTGAGTTAATAATATGTTTGTTTAGAACATAGAAACTATCAATATCTAGAGAAAATTTTTTTCCTCAAAATGGTTTCATATTATTTGCTGCAATTGCTAGAATACTTGCATCAATTGCGTGATGATAATATTTATTTCTATCCTTCGTGAATTTTAGTCCGTTTTTATTATCTTTATCTTCACGGTATTTGAATATCAAATTGTTAACATATTTACGTACTAAACTAGTGAAACGTCCTCTAATTGGAGTGATTGTAAATTGTTTATCGTGTAATTCTGAATATTTGTATAATTGTTCTAAAAATAGTTTTGAAGCATACCTTGTATCATTTAGATTTCTTTGAACAAAACCTAGTTTATCTTGATCGGTCAATGGATCATGTAGCAGATTTTTGCGTTTTCTTTCATAATCTTTTCTTTTTTCGTCAAAAAATTTATTTTCTTTATTTAATCAACTGTTTAAATTATTCTTCATTTTGTTAAATTGTTCTTCATCTAAAAATTCCTTGGGAACACGTTTTCCTTTATTTTGATTTGATGAATAAAGCACTAAAACTTTGTTTGAATTTGAATTGTCAAAACTATCACTTTCAGGAATAATATGATCAATTTGTGCATAATTGGGTTCTTTTATTACCCTTTCGATATCCATTTTTTTACCGACGTATACATCTCATCCATCTTGTTGACAGTATAATAAAAGTTTTTCCTTAACGGAGGCACTGTAATTATTTCAATCGAAATCACTTTCATCACCTATTAATTTAGAATACTCTTCGCCAATTCATTTTGCTCTATCTTTATTTTTCCTGTTTTGTTCAGTAATTTTGTCACGTTCTTCTTTAGAATTTTTATCTCTTGGCATTTCAATACCGATTTTTTCAATATTGTAGATATCACCATATTTTTTCACAATTTTATTAAAAATTTTGATTGATTCTTGCATTGTATTTTTAACAGCTGGAGGTAAAATTGCATCATCTAAAAATTTAGAACTTAAATATTTAGAAACATTTTTTAGATCTTCTTCTTTTTTTTCACTAATTTCTAGTTTGTATGCTTCGCCTAATTTAGAATTAGAATCAAATTTTAAAGCTGTTAGTGATTTTCCGTCAAAAATATCATCAAGTGCTAAAGAAATTGCTTTTTGTGAAATCGAATGAGTTTGCGAAGTAGAAAATTTCGGATCAGATGCAATTGTATTAATGGTATTTTGAATGTCATTTTCATTAGTAAAATATTTGCTAAAAATTGAAAGATTATTATTGAATTCTTTAATTCTAGTTTCTAGTTGATTAGTTTCAAACAACACCATGAAAATTTTGTCAAAATCATCTAATCATTGACGATATGTTTCAAAATTTATAAGTGATAAATCAGCATTATTTTCAGCAAAAATTTTAATAATTTTAGCGATTGATTTTAGTTCAATGTATTTTTTATTATCATTTTTTAGTGAGTCGACTGTAATTAGATTTTCTTCTAATCCCGCATGAGATCTTAAGTATTTAATCAACATTGTGTTGGTAATGTTCGTATTCTTTTTATTAATAAACTCTTTAATTAATTCATCAAATATAATTCGTTTTTTATCCTCTTTATCTAATTTCATTTCCGGAAATGGTTTACAACGAATATTATTTAAATCAGAAAGTACATCCAACATTTCGGCACTTGGCAAGTTTTTTGGTGCTCGATTTTCATTAGCAAAAACGCTGCATTTTCCGATCGTTTTTTCTCAAACTGATTCGTATTTTTGGTAAATTTTACCATCTTCCCCATATTCATAAATTCCATAAGGACTATAGCTATTAATACTCCCTGGTCCTTGTTGGAATGAACGTATATAGTTAAATAAATTAAAATATTTTTCCTTAAATTTGTTAAACAGTTCTTCGTTGTACTCAGTTTTTTGAACATCGAAAATTTTTTCGATTTCTCTTATTCACATCTTATTCGAGAAGTGGCGATTATCATAAGCTTCCATACCATTATATCACTTGTTTTTTTCATAAAACTTCGCTTGAATGTTACTTGGAAATTCATTGGTATTAATAACCTTAATACCTTTGTCTTTTTTATCGTTTGAATTTTTATCTGCTTTTTCAACATTTTCAACTGTTTCAACATTTTCAACTGTTTCAAAAAATGCACCACGATTTTTTAAATGATCGTGTAAAATTCAGATTAGTTGCTTCGCTGAAATATCACCTTCTAAAGCTTGATTTTTGATTTCTAGAATATTAGGATGTGCTTGCGACATTTCCAAATAAATTTTTTGTACTTCGTCATAGTTTGTCATTTCTATATTAAATAAATCACGAAATTCATAAACTAGTTTACTATATTTTATACTTTTAAATTTTTTTCTCCGAATTGATCTTCTGATTGCTCGATAACCGCGGCGTTTAACTGCGAGTTCTGGCTCGCTAAATAATCTCGAACCAAGATCCAATACCTGATTATTATCATTATTAATGATTGCCCAACCAACTGATCCAACTCCTAAGTCAAATCCGATTGATATGTTTATTTTTTCTTTATTATCCATAGGTCTCCTTTTTTATTACATATATTTTAATTTTAATATTTTTTTTGTAATTATTGTTTTTAATGTATAATTAATGCATAGTACTTAAATAAAAAACTATTTTATCTTGCTTGAGAATAGTATGTACTAAAACAAGGCGCTATTTTATATAGCTGCCGAAATCGCCCTTCCTAGTGAAGGGTTTTTTTATTCTCTAAAATATAGGCAAAATAATTTAAGTAGTCACCCCATATTGTACAAAAACGGTGTACGATTTTATAATCTAATTTTTTGTACTATTTCCAAATTGAAATATCTTATGCATTTGTTAATTTCACCCACATTATCTGGAAATTTAAATTGTTATATTTCAAGGATCGATATTTTCTTATTAACGATTAACAAAAAAATATTTTGATTATTTGTTTTATAATGAGCAGCTTTCAATCAACATTGTTTGCTAACGATTATGATTTTTTAGAAAGCTTTTACATAATTATTTATACATTTAATTTTATGAGCAGTGTGAAAAATTGTAGAAAACATATTACAGTAGATTTCGTAAAAAAATGAAGATAATATTTTTTACTAGTATATTAAACAAAATATTAAAACAATAATTATTAATTAATTCTAAGTTAACACCCATAATTTTGTAATATTAACTAATTGTATTTATGGTCATTAATTTAAATAAATTATCTTAAATGAATATACAAATTATTCGAATAATAATTAATTATAGGCTTATTGTTTAATTTATAATAGAAGCTAATATTTATAAATCTAATTTAAATTTGAATTGTTAGTTGTTAAAAAAATACATTAATTTAAACTAAGATCATGTTAGATTTTCAAAGGCATCTTTAATTATCAATATCTATGATTATGTCTTTACTAATTTAAGATAAATTGTCCTACTACTAGTAAATAAATAATATTTTATTAAGAAATAATAATTACTAAAAAATGTGAAAATAAAAAAATCATGTTAATACAAATAAGTTGTAATAAACATGAATTTATAATTGGTATTTTATGATTTGGTTTTACCTAATCATTTCTAGTTTAAATTATTTTTTTTCAGGATATACTGAAGCAAATTTTCTGTTAATTCTGTTTTCAAATTTTACATAACCATCAATTAAAGCAAATAAAGTATCATCTCTTCCACGACCTACATTTTGTCCTGGAAAAATTTTGGTACCTCTTTGTCTATAGATAATGCTACCAGCTAAAATAAATTGACCATCAGTTGCTTTGACGCCTAAACGTCTACCAGCTGAGTCACGACTATTGGAAGTTGTTCCACCAGATTTCGTATGTGCCATATTATTTCACCTTTATTTCTGAGATTTTTACTTTTGTATAGGGTTGACGGTGTCCCAATTTACGTTTATGAGTTGATTTTGCATTATGTCTATAAACAACGATTTTTTTTGCTTTGCCTTGTTTTTCGATGGTTCCTAAAACAGAAGCAGATTCTAGATAAGGCATGCCAATTTTATCTTCAATAGCTAGGATTTTATCGAAAACAACACTGTCGCCTTCGTTTCCAGCTATTTTTTCGATATAAACTATATCGCCTGGCTTAACAATTAATTGTTTTCCGCCAGTTTCAATAATAGCGAACATATTTTCTCCTTATAGTTTGTCACATCCTCAAGGTACTATTGCTAGTTTGTGAACCTCTTTAGTATGGTTACTATATAAGTAACTTATTGATTATATCAAAATATATAAAAAAACACTAAATAAACATGGATAAAATTTAAACAAGTTTATTTTTGTGTTTTTTATGATTAAATCTTATTAATTTTCATATGAATAATCATCATTATCATCTTGATCAGCAACATTTTCTTCTTCATCTTCTAGCATACCTTCATCATCTTCGTTTTCATCTTCAACAACTAACTCTTCATGAGAAGGATTATAATCTTCTTCTTGAATTTCTTTAGCTAAAGCCTCTAAATCAATTGTGATATCTTCATCATCTTCATTCTCATTTTCGGCTTCTTCTGATTTAAAGTATTTAATTGAAGGTTTAATGTCATATTTTGAATATGATTCAAACGGATATAAAGCAGTTCCAGAAGGAATTTTTTTACCAATAATAATATTTTCTTTTAAACCACTCAAAGTATCAATTCTTGAAGAAATAGCAGCATGAACTAAAATCTTTGAAGTCTCTTGATATGAAGCAGCTGCTAAAAATGAATCTGATAGCAATGGCATTTGTTTAGCACCTTTAATTACTACTTTTCCAAATGCAGGTTTTAAATTCTTTGTCAATAATTGGGCATTTTCTTCTTGATAATCAAATATATCAACAATGGCTCCAGCGAAGAATTTTGAATCTCCGGAATCAACAATGATGATTTTTGACATCATTTGACGAATAATAATTTCAATGTATTTATCACTAATTGCAATCCCTTGAATACGATAAATTCTTTGAATTTCTTTTAATAAATAGTTTTGTACAGTAATTGTATCGGTTAAATTTAATAATTTTTTCAGAACAATTGGCCCTTCAGATAATTTTTGACCAATTTTGACTCTATCATTTTCCTTAACTCTCAATTTCTTGGTAGTAGTTACGGGAATTTTGTGCGAAATTTTATTATTCTTGCGATCTCTTGTTTCAATAGTAATTTGATAACTTGAGTCATCATTTTCACTTCTTTCAATTTTGGTAACAATCCCATCATAACTTGAAATTTCAGCGGTTCTTCCTCAAGGTTGTTCGTGAGCATCAATTAATTCAATTAATCGAGTAAATCCACCAGTAATATCTTCAACTCCGGCTACCCCACCAGTATGGAATGTACGCATGGTTAGCTGAGTTCCAGGTTCACCGATTGATTGAGCAGCGATAATTCCAACAGCTTCACCAATATTAACAATTCTATTAGTTGCTAAGTCTTTACCAAAACACATTTTGCAAACTCCGTTCCGAGTGTTGCAACCAAGAATAGATCTAATTTCTACTTCTTCAATATTAGAATCAATAATTCTTTGCGCAATTTTTTCGGTAATAAGTTCATTTCTATCACAAATCATGTTACCGCCACTATTGTAAACTGGTTTATTGGTGAAACGACCAATAATTCTTTCTTTTAGTGAAACAATAATTTGTTTTGTTTTAGTGTCAACAATATTTTTGGCGGTGTATCCATAGTCAGATCCACAGCTTTCTTGACGAACTACAATATTTTGAGCAACGTCAACTAGCCGTCTTGTTAGATAACCCGATTTAGCTGTATTAAGGGCGGTATCGGTTAGACCTTTCCGCGCACCATGGGTTGATGAATAGAATTCAAAAGCAGTTAGTCCTTCAATAAATGATGATTTAACTGGAACTTCAACTGTTGAACGAACAACTCTATCATTTTTGGCATCGGCTTTTGTGGTTTTAGTGTTATTTGCCATCAAGCCCCGCATACCAGCTAATTGAACGTAGTTAGCAATATTGCCCCGCGCTCCTGAATTAATCATTGTAATAACAGGGTTTTGTGAATTAGCCTTAATAATAGTTTGCAATTGACTTTGAATTGAATCTTTAATTTCGGCTCATTTCTTAATTGCTAATGAGTAACGATCATCATCAGTAATATATCCTAAATTGTAGTAGTGTTTTAATTTTGAAATATATTCATCACCTTCGGCAATATATTCTGCTTTTTTATCTGTTTCAAGAATATCTGAAAATGAAATTGAAATTCCTGAAATTGTCGAATAATCAAATCCTAGTTGTTTGATATTATCCAAAATTGAAGCAACAATATTAGTATATTTAAATCATACTCCATCCAATATTTTTGCTTTTTCTTCAGCTGTTAGCGGTACATGTGCTGAAACTTCTGGATATTGAGATCTCATTGGATTTAAAGTATTTATATTCTTTATTTCTTCATTAGTAAATGTTTCTAATAATAGCGCATGTTCTTTATCAATTTTTTCATTTTTATATGATTTAAGTTCCATATAACTTCTTAAAATATTGATATTATGAAGACCAATTTTATCAATTACTGAAGCAACATCGGCCATAGTAATTGATGCCACATATTTATCAAATACATAACGAATAATTTTGGCAATATTCTTTTTGTTAAATCCTTCTTGAATTGATAACTCATAATTTATGTATTCAGGAATATTAGTTGGAGCAGTTACAATATATTTAGCTTTAAAGATTTGATTGTATTCTTCTAATGAAACTGTTTTTGTTACATTATTGTCATAAATAAATGGGAATGTCTTAGGAAAAATATTGTTGAAAATAAATTTACCTACTGATGAAATAATGTATTGTTGATTAGTACTATTATTCAATAAGCGATAATCTTTAACCTTATCAGCTGGCAAGGCAACTCTTGCGTGAAGTGAAACTTTCTTCGATTCTAATGCTCGCATCATGTGATCGAAATTATCAAAGACACGGCCTTCACCTTTCGCACCTTTTTTTTCAATTGTTAGGTAGTAAAGTCCTAAAATCATATCTTGTGATGGGTTAATAATAGGCTCACCATCCTTAGGACCTAAAATATTTTTATTAGCCAACATTAATTCACGGCTTTCTAATAAAGCTTGCTCAGAAATTGGCACGTGAACTGCCATTTGGTCACCATCGAAGTCAGCGTTGAAAGGTGTACATACTAAAGGATGTAATCTAATAGCTTTACCCCTAACTAAAACCGGTTCAAACGCTTGAATTGATAAACGGTGTAAGGTTGGTGCCCGGTTTAGTAGTACTAATCTTCCTTTAATAGCTTCAGCAACATGTGGTCAAATAATTGGATTCTGATCTTCAATAATTTTTTTGGCATTTTTAATTGTTGTTGCTACTTCTTTTTCAACTAAACGTGAAATAATTCAAGGTTCAAATAACTTAGCAGCCATTTCTCGAGGAATTCCACATTGGTGCATTTTTAAGTTAGGACCAACAACAATAACTGAACGCCCTGAGTAGTCAACACGTTTTCCAAGTAAGTTTTGTCTAAAACGACCTTTTTTACCGGTAAGGGCATCACTAATTGATTTAAAAGGACGGTTATCTTTTGAAAGTACAGGGTTAGGACTTCTTCTTTGGTTATCAATTAAAGCATCAACAGCCTCTTGAATCATTCTTAATTCATTTTGAATAACTAAAGTTGGAGCATCTTTTTCTTGTCATTGTTGTAAACGATTATTTCTGATAATTACCCGACGGTAAAGCTCATTAATATCAGATGTTGAATGACGACCACCATCCAATTGAATTAATGGACGCAAATCAGCTGGAATAACTGGTAAATTATAAATTAACATACTTGTTGGATCTTGTTTTGATTCAATAAAAGCGTTAATAACTTGTAAACGTTTATAAAATTTCTCACGAGTTTGTTTAGCAGTTGTTGCAAATCTCTCAGTATTGGCTAATTCTTCAGCATTTAATTTATCAATTTCTGCTGTAACAAATTGTTTTTCTTTTTGTAAATCAAGATGTTTTAATAAATATTCAATTGCTAAAGCTCCAGTGCCAATTTTAGCATCACTGTAATGTTCAATTACTTCATTTAATTCATAAAAGTCAATTCCATATTCTTGACCAATTTTTGAACTAGCTTTTTCAATTAAAGAATCAAGTGTTTCTTTAATATCATCATACTCTTCACTTCCAGGAGTAAATCTTTGTAGTAATTCTTCTAAAGCATCTTTATAAATAATCGCAGCTTCATTAATTTCAATAATTTGATTTTTTGGAAGCGATTTAAGACCACCATTTTCTAAAACAATGTGATTTTTATAATAAATTAGATTTTCTAGTTCTTCACGACGAACATTTTCTTGACCGCGACTCGATCTTAATCCTAAAAGTTTATAAATAATTGAGTGATCAACTTTAAAATATCAGAAGTGAACTACAGGACTATTCAATTTAATATGACCCATGTGGTTACGACGAGCAATCTTCGGAAGAATTTCAACATGTTCTTGACGGCAAAGCTCAGTTCTTGTACAAAAATCACCTTCATTTACTCGCTTATATTTGAATCCACAAACTGGACAACGATAATCAATCATTGGTCCAAAAATTATTTCGTCAAACAATCCACCACGTTCTGGCTTATAGCTTTTGTAATTAATAGTTTCAGGTTTTGTTACTTCACCGTGTGATCAACTTTCAATATCATTAGGAGTGGCAAGAGCTAATGAAATTTCGGCAATTTTATCTTCTTGTAGTAAATCATATTTTGAGGTTTTTCTCATTATTCTGTTCCTCCTTCAAATTCTTGGTGATATTTAGTATCAATTCTTTCAATGCCATCATCAATATCATTATCAGATTCTTTTTCATGGGCTTCTAGTTTAATTCCTAAACCACGTAGTTCATATGCTAAAACGTTAAATGATTCTGGCATACCTGGTTTTGGAAGTTTAGTATTTCTAGCTAAGGCATTATATAATTGATTTCTTCCGATGATATTATCTGACTTATAAGTTAGCAATTCTTGTAAAACATTTGCAGCACCATATGATTCAATTGCTCAGGTTTCCATTTCCCCAAATCTTTGTCCACCATTTTGACTTTTTCCACCAAGTGGTTGTTGAGTAATTAGTGAATATGGTCCAACTGAACGAGCATGCATTTTGTCATCTACCATGTGATATAGTTTTAAATAATACATAATTCCCACAGAAATTGGATTATCAAATGGTTCACCAGTTTTACCATCATAAACAACAGTTTTTCCGGTTATATCCATATCAGCTTCATGTAAAATTTCACGAATTTGATTATGTGTTATTCCATCAAAAATTGGAGTAACAAATTTAGTATTCAGTTTTTTTGCTGCAGAGCCTAAGTGAAGCTCTAGAATTTGTCCAATGTTCATCCGAGAAGGAACGCCTTGTGGGTTTAGAACAATATCAAGTGGTGTACCATCTTCTAAATATGGCATTTCTTCAACTGGTAAAATAATTGAAACAACCCCTTTATTACCATGACGACCAGCCATTTTATCCCCAACTTTAATTTTACGTTTTTGAGCAATTGAAACTTTAACTATTTTTTCAATTCCATCTTCAAGTTGATCACCTGTTTCGCGGCTTAAAATATCAATAGCAACAACAGTTCCGTTATGACCGTGTTTTACTTTTAAAGATGTATCTTTTCTAGAAGCAGTTTTTTGCCCAAAAATTGCGGCCATTAGTTTTTCTTCTGGTGTTGGATTTTCTTCACCTTTTGGTGAGGTTCTACCGACTAAAATATCTCCGGCACTAACTTCTGATCCAACCTTAACAATACCATTCTCATCAAGGAAACGCTTTGAAAAGTTCGATACATTCGGAATTTCATTGGTAAGCTGATCTTCACCTGCTTTTGAATGTCTAAATTGAATGGTTTGTTCTTCAATATGAATAGAAGTATAAACATCATCTTTTACTAAACGTTCTGATAAAACAACAGCATCTTCATAGTTATAACCATGTCAAGTGGTAAATCCAACTAAAACATTTTTTCCTAATGCTAATTCACCATCTTTCATTGAAGGACCATCTACTAAAAGATCTCCTTCTTTAATTTCATCCCCAACTTTTACTAATGGGATTTGGTGAATCAATGTTCCTTGATTACTTCTCTCAAATGTTCTCAAATGGTAAGAATCTAGTTTGCTAAGACCAGTTGGTAAAATTTTAATTACACTGGCATCAACATATTTCACAATTCCGCCACGTTTAGCTGAAATATTTGTTGAAGAGAATTTAGCTACATCCGCTTCAACTCCTGTCGCAACCAAAGGACTTTCAGGGAATAGTACCGGAACAGCTTGACGTTGCATGTTTGATCCCATAAGTGCACGGTTAGCATCATCATTTTCTAAAAATGGAATTGCTGAGGCTGCTATTGAAGTCATTTGACGATTAGATACCCCAACAAAGTCTACTTCTTCAGCATCAACTTCAACATATTCATTATCTCGTCTAACAATAACTTTGTCATCAATAATATAATTATTTTTAATTTTAACAGTTGATTGAGCAAAGGTATAACCAGCTTCTTCAATTGCTGTTAAATATTTAGGTTCTGAAAAATCAACAACACGATCCTTAACAGGGAAATATGGTGATTGAATAAAACCATATTTATCAATTTTAGCAAATGATGCTAAGTTCAAAATTAGTCCAATGTTAGGTCCTTCAGGAGTTTCGATTGGACAAATTCGACCAAAGTGGGTTGGGTGAACATCCCGAACTTCAAATTGTGCAGTATCACGGTTTAGCCCTCTTGGTCCAAGTGAAGTAATTCTTCTCTTATTAGAAATTTCAGCCAAAGGGTTACATTGGTCCATAAATTGAGAAAGTTTAGAAGTATTGAAAAATGATTTAAATTGATTAAAAATAGGTTTATTATTTGTTACATTTTTAGGAGTAATTTTTTCAATATCTTTTGTTGAAATTCTTTCTTTTGTGTTTTTTTCTAATTTTATAAGCCCAACACGGAATTGATTTTGTAATAATTCCCCAATTGTAACAATTCTTTTATTAACAAGTGAGTCAGGATCATCATCGATTCCTACTTTTGAAAGTAAATTAAAGTAATATGATATTGTTGCAATTAAATCTGGAATTAATAAAAATCTTTCAGTAGCAGTTGGATCATTTCCAAGAACCTGAATTTTATTATCTTCATTCATATCTTTTTCAGTTGGATAAATTAAAATTGAAGTTACATATAAACGATTATATAAATTTGAATTGCCTGGTAAATCAAGTTGACTTTCATAAACACGTTCAGAAATATCCGGTAGTTTTCACATTGGAATAATTCCTAAACTAAACTCATTATGAATTTTTCTAGCAATTTCTCATGTTATAAATAGCCCTTTTTCATATAGAAGTTCACCTTCATTTGAATAAATGTTTTCAGCTAGATATGAATTAACAATTCTTTCCATAACATTTAGCTTACGATTTAATGTGAAACGACCAGTTTCAGAAAGGTTATATCTTTTTTCGTTAAATAATGTTGAAGGAATCAAATTACGAGCAGATTCCGCTGTCATCCGATCACCTTTTCTAATTAATCGATAAATTGTTTCTTGTGCTTCAGCAATCATTGATTCAGTATCAAGACCAGTAACTTTGTCACGTTTTATCGTTTCTTCTAATTCTGGAACTGATCCAAACATTTTTCTAATTCCATTTTCAGTAAAACCAAGTGCCTTTAAAAATGTTGTTAATAAAAACGATTTATTTTTATCGATGTGAATTTTAATTGTGTCAGGATTAGATGAGGTAACTTTATGATAAATTTCAACCCAAGATCCAAGTTGAGGAATAATTTCAACTTTATTAAATAAGTCATTAGCTTGTTTATTTCTTACATTAACTCCAAAATAAACACCTGTTGACCTAATTAATTGGGAAACAATAACTTTTTCAGAACCATTAATGATAAAAGATCCACCATGTGTCATGATGGGAATTTCAGCGAAAACAACTTCACTATCTTCAACTTCTCCAGTCTCAGTATTAATTTGTCTTAACTTGGCCTTTAACTTTCCTTGATATGAAGATCCTTTTTGTTTTGCTTCTTTAATACATTCATATTCTGATTTTTTTGGAATTTCAAAATGTGCAGTGTTATGAACATATTGAATTGTTACTTTACCACGAGCTTCAATTGGATATATATTTCTTAACTCTTCTTCGATTCCTTCCTTAATAAACTTTTCAACTGATTCCCTTTGCATCATTAAGAAATCTGGTGTGTCGAATTTTTTTTGACTAATCGAATAATCTCTTCGTTCAGTAATCGGACCAAATTTTCTAAGTTCATATTTTGACATATTTGCCATACCGTACCTCATTTATATTTTTTAATATTTTGCTAAATATTTATTTTTTTTGATATAACACGCATACACGCGCTAAAAATAAGCAAAAAAGGCTCTTATAAGCCTATTTTGATTGCTTTAGTTACTAGTCTAAAGTAACTTCAGCTTTAACTTCTGCTAATTTAGCTTTAATAGCTTCAGCTTCTTCTTTCTTAACATTTTCTTTTAAAACTGCTGGTGCTGATTCAACTAATTTTTTAGCATCCATAAGTCCTAAACCTAATAAATCTTTAACTGCTTTAATAACAGCTAATTTATTTCCACCGTCTGATTTTAAAGTAATGTTGAACATTGTTTTTTCTTCAACAGCTTCAGCTGCAGCAGAAGGAGCAGCAGCTGCTACGATAGCAGTAGGATCAATTCCAAATTCTTCTTTTAATCCTTCTACTAATTCCATAACTTCTTTAATGTTCATTTCTTTTAATGATTGAACAAATTCTTCTTTTGTTAATTTTGCCATAATATTCTCCTTAATTTAATAATTATTTTATTCTGATACTTTTCCTTGTTTTACTAATTCATTTAAACCAATTGCTAAATTTTTCAATGGTGTAAGTAATGAATTTCCAAGAATCAATAATGATTCTTCGTATGAAGGAAGTTTTGCTATTTCATTTAATGTTTGCGCATTAACTACTTTATCTTCATAAATTCCAGCTACAAGTTCTAATGCAGGAAATTCTTTTTTCAATTTTACTAAAGTTTTTAAAGCGGTTAAATCATCTTCTTTAGCAAAGGCAAAGATATTTTGCCCTTTTAAAGCATCACTTAATTCTGCGTAATTTAAAGTATTTAGTGATTGTTTAACAAGTCTATTTTTATAAACTTTTAATAAAACACCTAATTTTGCTAATTCACCACGGATTTTTTGTAATGATACAACATCAATAGTTTTATAACTAGCAACATATAGAGCTTTTGACTCATTAATGTTTTTGGTGATTTCATCAACAACTAATACTTTCGCATCGCGTAAAGCACTCATGTGACTCCTCCTTATTATTATATGCAATATAGTATAAAGCGAAAGATACTCGGTAACATATTAAGCATAAGCTGTTACTGTCTTCATATATTGCTTGCTTATTATACCATAAAATTAATTTTTAATAACTAATTAAATTTATCATTATTTATGAAAGAAATTATTAACTTCATAATTTGGATCTTCGGTTAAATTAATTCCCAATTTTTTATAAATATCACGGTCATTTTCTGATAGGATAACAGTGGAATGAGCATCAGCATTTTTTAGAAGTGGTAAGGCAAGTAAAGCTCGTTTGGCATGGTCATTTGATTTAGCACTAATTGATAACGCAATTAAAGTTTCATTCATATGCAAACGTGGATTTTTATTATGAAGATATTTAGTTTTTAGGTTTTGAACCAATTTAATTACATCGGAGTCCAGTAGATCAATATCATAACTAATATTTGCTAAATATTTTAAAGCATTCAATAAAGCAGCGGCAGATGGACCTAATAAATTTGATGTTTTTCCATTAATAATATGATGATTATCTAATAAAAAACAAACGGCTGGTTTTTTTGTTTTTTCAAATAATTTATGTGCTCCTTGAATAGCGGGATTAACTGAATAATCAATTTTATTAGTTGACATAATCTTTTCAATTTTTTCAATTGGTTCAAAATTACATAAATCTTTTTTAAAATCAACAATATTCTTAAAATAACGACGAATGATTTCTTTTTTTGCTGCTAATTTCGCTTCATCTTCGTTACTAATACAAAATCCAACCATGTTAACTCCCATATCAGTCGGAGAGAAATATGGACTATCACCATCATAAATTTTCATTAAAAGATTATTTAAAATGGGGAATGCAGCAATATCACGATTATAGTTAGTTGCCTTTTTGTTGTATTTATTTAAATAAAAAGGATCAACCATATTCATGTCGTTTAAATCAGCGGTAGCTGCTTCATATGCTAAGTTAATTGGATGATTTACATCTAAATTTCAAATGGGAAATGTTTCAAATTTAGCATATCCTGATTTAATATTATTTTTAGCATCATGATATATTTGACTAAGAGCAACAGCAAGTTTCCCAGAACCAGGTCCTGGAGCTGTGACTACTACTAATTCTTTTTCAGTTTTAACGTATTCATTTTTACCGAATCCATCTTCAGAAATAATTAAATCAATATCATTTGGATAATTCTTAATTGCATAGTGACATGCTACTTTGATGCCAAGAGACAATAATTTATGTTTAAATTTTTTAGCAAGAATTTGATTTTCATATTGAGTTATTACTACATTATTCACTATTAAATCATATGATCTTAATGAATCAATTAATCGCAAAACATCTTGGTCATAACTTATACCGATATCGGCGCGAAGCTTATGTTTTTCAATATCATTTGCTGAAACAACAATAATAATTTCCATTTTTTCTTTCAACTTTAATAGCATTTCTAATTTGACATTATTATTAAATCCTGGTAAAACTCGAGCTGCATGAAAATCATTGATTAATTTTCCACCAAATTCCAAATATAATTTATGCCCAAATTTAGTTATTCTTTCTTCAATTTTTTTGGATTGTAAATCAATATATTTTTTATTATCAAAAGCAATCATTTATAACCTCTTTTTTATATTAAATATTAACTTAATTATATAATAATTAAATTTTATAAAATAAAAAAAATACATCAAGTGATTGATGCATTTTATAATTAATCTTCGTCAACTAAAATTTTTCCGCCACGTTTTTTGATGATATCATCTGATAAATTACGTGGTAATTTTTCATAGTGATCAAATCACATTTGATATGTTCCACGACCAGTAGTCATTGATCTTAATTGAGTTGCATATCCAAACATTTCACTTAAAGGAATGTATGATTTAATAACATGTGCGCCGTCATTTCTTGTTTCATTATCACGAACTTGACCACGTCTTCTTGAAATATCACCCATAACATCTCCGAAGAAATCTTCAGGAACGACAACAGCGACATCCATAATAGGTTCTAATAAAACTGTTCCTAATGCTTCACGACCTTTAGTTAATGATTTTGAAGCGGCAATTTTATATGCTAATTCTGATGAATCGACTTCATGGTATGACCCATCAAATAAAGTAGCTTTAATGTCGATCATTGGATATCCAGCTAAAATACCAATATCCATTTTTTCTCTAAGTCCTTTTTCAATTGATTTTATATATTCCTTAGGAATTTTTCCACCAACAATTTTATCGACAAATTCAAAACCGCCATCTGGATTAGGTTCATATTTAATTCAAACATGACCATATTGACCTTTACCACCAGATTGTTTCTTATGAATTCCTTCAACTTCAGCAGCTTTGGTAATAGTTTCACGATATGAAACTTGTGGAGCTCCAACAGTTACTTCAACTTTAAATTCACGTTTTAAACGGTCAACAATAATATCTAAGTGAAGTTCACCCATTCCAGCAATAATGGTTTGTCCGGTTTCTTCATCGGTGTAGTATCTAAATGTTGGATCTTCAGCGCCTAATCTTTGTAACGCTAATGAAAGTTTTTCCGATGCGTCTTTTGTTTTTGGTTCAATTGCTTGAGAAATAACAGGTTCTGGGAAATTCATATTTTCCAAAACTATGTCTTTATGTTTTTCATCAATTAAAGTATCACCTGTTGTTGTGAATTTTAAACCAACAGCAGCAGCAATGTCACCTGTTCTAACTTCTTCAATATCCATACGGTGATTAGCATGCATTAACAAAATTCTACTTAATCTTTCTTTTTCACCTTTAGTTGAGTTAAATACGTATGAACCCTTATTAATTGATCCTGAATAAACCCTAAAGAAAGTTAAATTTCCAACAAATGGGTCATTCATAACTTTAAATGCTAGAGATGAGAAAAATCCTTCATCAGAAGCTGGGATTTGAATTTCCGATTCACCTTTATATGCTTTAATTGCAGGAATATCAACAGGTGAAGGTAGATAGTTTACAATTGCATCAAGCATAAATTTAACACCTTTATTTTTAAATGATGTTCCACACACAACTGGGAAATATTGTGCGGTAATTGTTGCTTTTCTAAGTGCCTTTTTCATTAATTCGGCAGAAACTTCACCCTCATTTAAAATTAAATCCATTACTTCTTCATCATAATCAGCTAGTGATTCTGCTAAAGAAGAACGCATTAATTCAGCTTCATCTTTTAAATATTCAGGAATTGGAATTTCTTTTGCATTTTCATCAACAGAACCATCAAATTCATAAGCCTTCATTTCAACTAAATCAATTACACCATTGAATTGTGCTTCTTCACCAATATTCAATTGAATTGCGTGAGCATTTGCTCCTAGTAATTTTCTTAGTGATTCAACCGAAGCTTTAAAGTTAGCTCCCATTTTATCCATTTTGTTAACATAAACAATTCTTGGAACGCCATAGTTAGTTGCTTGTCTTCAAACAGTTTCAGTTTGAGGTTCAACACCACTTTGGGCATCTAAAACGGCAACGGCACCGTCTAGTACTCTAAGTGAACGTTCAACTTCAATGGTGAAGTCAACGTGACCTGGGGTATCAATAATATTTAATCTTTTACCTTTTCAATAAGCTGTGGTAGCAGCAGAGGTAATAGTAATTCCTCTTTCTTGTTCCTGTGCCATTCAGTCCATTTGTGAAGCACCTTCATGTGTTTCACCAATTTTATGAATTTTTCCAGTGTGATATAGAACTCTTTCAGTGGTAGTAGTTTTACCAGCATCAATGTGTGCCATAATACCGATGTTACGGTAATCTTCAATTTTATATTCTCTTGCCATAACTTTTCCTATTATCATCTAAAGTGAGCAAATGCTTTATTTGATTCTGCCATTTTATGGGTATCTTCACGTTTTTTAATAGCGCCACCCATTTTATTTGAGGCATCAATAATTTCATTAGCTAACTTTTCTTCCATTGTTTTATCATTTCTTAATCTAGCATATTGAATTAGTCATCTTAATGCTAAGGTTTGTTTTCTTTTAGAACTAACTTCACAAGGAACTTGGTAGTTTGACCCACCAACTCTTCTTGATCTAACTTCTAGTTGTGGACTAATGTTTTCTAATGCGCTATTAAAAACTTCAATAGCTTCTTTGCCAGTTTTGGTATTCACAATTTTAAATGCATTGTATAAGATGTTTTCAGCGATTGATTTTTTACCATCAAGCATAATAGTATTAATTAGTTTGGTAATAATTTTAGAGTTAAAAACTGGATCTGCTAAAACTTCTCTCACAGGTGCTTTGTGTTTTCTTGACATAATAATTCCTTTCTAATTTTCTAATTACTTTTTGGTTTTTTAGTTCCGTATAGTGAACGAGCTTGTTTTCTTTTATCAACTCCGGCTGCATCTTGAGTACCACGAACTATTGTATATCTAACTCCAGGTAAGTCTTTAACTTTACCGCCACGAATTAAAACAACAGAGTGTTCTTGTAAATTGTGACCTTCTCCTGGGATATAAGCTGTTACTTCTTGACCATTTGATAATCTAGCACGAGCATATTTACGAATAGCTGAGTTAGGTTTTTTAGGTGTCATAGTAGCCACACGAGTACATACCCCACGTTTAAATGGCGCAGGGATTAGTTTTTCTTTTTTGTGTAAAGAGTTATACATTTTTCCTAAAGCAGGAGCTTTAGTTTTTCTGGTTTTATCTTTACGGCCTTGCTTTACTAATTGAGCAATTGTAGGCATTTTATTCCTTTCTTTAAAAATACTTATGATATTTTATTTTCAATTAAATTATTTTATTATAAATAAATACTAAACAATTATACAACAACTAAGCCGGTGTTTTATATTTTTTTAAAAAATAATTAAAACTTGCCTGGACCTAGACAAGTTTTAAAATGCTGCTGGCATCTATTTCAAATTTATTAGAAATTTCTTCGATAGCAAATTTTGCTTCTTTTAGACTATTATTTGAAACAGCTATATATTCTTCTATTTTAATCTTTGGTGTTGAAATATCGACATCAGGAATTTGTGACTGTGTTGCTTGTAATTTATCAGCCGTTTCTTTATAATTTGGAAATGTACTAATAGCATTAAGTAATGTTGATGCTTTAGTTCTTGATACGTATAAATCAATAATGGCTCTTATTTTTTCTTTTTTAATTTTTGCATATAAATCAAACAAGTCATTAGCTTCATTTTCATATTTGTTAACAAATTGTTCAGGAGTATTATCTGAACTAATAACCGTTTTCTTAACTTCAGCAACAATAGCTTTTAATCGGTCTTTGAAAATTTCAATGTCTGGATCACGGTCATCTTTAAAATAATTTTCCACTTCACCAACCATATCAAGAATCTTTTTTTTGGCAAAATTGAAAAATTGATATCTAAGATTTTCCGAAAAAGAGCATGAAGTTACAACAATGGGGACTGTAACAGTTGCAATTGCCCCTAGAGATATGTATAACTTTTTTTTATTCAATATGTTTTTCATAACGAAAATTATAAATAAAAAACCTAGAATTACTAGGATTTTCTTTATAGATTTGAAAAAAACTTCGCTTCTAAATAATTTTTATACTCATTTAAGAAATCAACTAGATTTTTTTCGTTTGAACTATTACCTAAATCTAAAGAGTATGTAATTGGAGTATTTGGATTATAGAAAAGATCTTCAATATCAGAATCACGATATGTTAACCAGTTATTTTTTTGAATTTGTTGATACGCCGGATCTTGTGACCGAACTGTATATAAATATTCATCATATTTTTTTGCAAATTCTTTTTTATCCATTTGTTCTAAACGACTGGTTTCTTTTATTAATTTTACTTTTTTATCCATTTTTTCCATTCAAGCAATTTCTTTTTGAATTGGACTCATATTAGCTATTGATGTCGTGCTATTATCTCCAACAAAACCGAGAATTTTGTGTTCTTGAGCTTGTTGTTGTTCAATAAAATCTAATGATTCATTAAAAAAGCGAATTTTAAATATTTGATTTAGATATTCAAAATATCTTTTTTGAAGTGGAATTTTTTGATTACCAATTTTTTTATTATATGCCAAAATAAAATTAGCTAATACTTTCGGAACAAGGGGATTTGCTTTATTGATTTTAGCAACATCGATTCTAATTTCATCAGGAAATGTTTCATCTTTAATTTCTTTAGTATATTTCATTGAAACTAATTCACTTTCAAGATTTTTTTGTGAATGTTTATATTGTGTTGAATTAAATCCAGTTAAATATAAATATAGAATTGCTAAATTAGTTGCTATCAAACCAACAAGTGATAAACCAATAATTGCGTATAATGTGGATAAACTACTTTGCTGTGAATTATCACCGCTAGGAACTCTCGCAATTAAAATTGCTGAAATAATAATTACTATTAATCAAAGAAATTCGGTAAATAGAATATTATAAAAGGCATTTGATTTAACACGTAATCCTTGAACATATTTAGTAATTAATTCTTGACCTAAAACTTCCTTGGTTTTAATAATACTATTTTTAAAGTTAATCACTAATTTTATTGATCTATACAATACAAAAACAAATGCTGCGATTAATATTAATAATGCTATTAGCGAAATTCTTGATGTCTGTGTATTATCATTCATGTTATTCCTTTCCTAAGATTATTAATTTTCTTCTTCTGTTTTTTCATCATTTTTTTCTACTTCAGGCGCAGCATTTGGTTTGTTTAATTTATTTTCTCTTTCTTTAAAGATAGCAATAATTTTTGATATTAAATCTTCTCTACTAAACTCTTCAGCTCCATAAATATTTAATTTTTGGGCCATAATAACCAGCTGTTCTTTTGAAAGTCCATTAAGTTTAGCGGCATAGTCAATTTTATTTGTTTCTTCATTTTCCGCTGCCATTATTATTGGAGTTTGTGATTGATCATTTTTTGTTGATTCGTTATTTTTAAGACCTTGGCCAAATTGATTATTAAAAAACGATTGAAGTGAATTAGCAAAAGGATCAGTACTAATATTTCTTTGTGCTATATCAATTTTTAAAGCATAAAATACTCTAATAACTCTATTGCATAAAAATTGTCAAGTTGAAAAATATGCAATTATGAAAAATAAAGTTAAAAATATTCTTAAAATTCGATTTAAATCTCATGAGAAAAATCTAAAGTAACTTATTCCTGAAAAAATTAAAGTTATTACTTGTAGTATAACAATGCCTAAATATATTCTTGATAAAATAAATGAATAAGCAGAAAAGTCTTGGAATTTTTTTATCCTATATAACGAAACCACATGTCATATAAACATTGAAATGGAAATAATAGTGACAAATGTATACCCAATTAAATTTCCAGAATAGTATTGATTTGCTGAAGCTAAAGCATTTGGTCCTTCAAATATGTCATTGATATAATGGTCGATATAAAATTCTTTTCTACTTGAATACTCAATTAATATTCCAACTTGAAACAGAATAATAAATGCAAATATTACTGTAAAAATAAAAAATAATAGTCAGTATTTCTTCTTGCGTTCATTATAAAGTTCTTTTGTAGAATTGTATTTTGCAAAATTAGTTTGAAACATTATCTTCTCCTTTTCGTCTTAATTAATAATAATATTATATTTTAAAAAAATAAATTATCGTATTTTTGCTTCTTTTGTCATAATATTTGGAAGTTTAGCTTCAAAATGCATTTGATTTCCGTTTGGATCAATAAAATCAAGTTCTTTAGCGTGAAGACGCTGATTAAAGTCATCAATTTTATGATTATATATTGGATCACCATAAATTGGATGTTTTATATAAGCTAAGTGTACGCGAATTTGATGAGTTCTTCCAGTTTTCAAATTACATTTAACTAAAGTTTTTTTCTTACCGTCAATTTCTAAATAATTAATTACGGAAACAATAGTGTAAGCTTGTTTTGAATTCAATTCAGTTACAGCAAATTTTTGACGATTTTTGATATCTCTTCCAATAGGCAAATTAATATGAAGTTCTTTATTCTCGATTATTCCATCACAAATTGCATAATAGCTTCGTTTAATTTCGTGATTTTTCAGTAATGATGCGAAGTAATTATGAGCTTTATTATTTTTAGCAACTAAAAGTAACCCACTTGTATCCTTATCAATTCGATGAATGATTCCCATTCTCAAGAGTCCATTAACATTACTTAAATTATTTTTAAAATGAAACATTAAGGCATTAACTAAAGTATTGTCATGATGTCCCGGGGCAGGATGAACAACCATACCTGAAGGTTTATTAATTACTAAATAATCATCACATTCATAAACAATATCTAAGGCTATTTCTTGCTCAATTACATTGATTTGTTTATCAATTACCTTGATGACTTCAATTTCATCATCAATTTTTAAAAGATATTTATTTTTGTTAATTTTGACTCCATTTACATACACTGCGCCTTGTTCAATTAATTCTTGAATATCATTACGAGAAATATTTGAATTATTGGCAATGTATTTATCAATTCTATCGGCATATAAAACTATTAATTTAATCATTATGATATGAATTTTAGCATAATCAAATAAATATCTATAAATAATGATATTTTAATTATAAAATATAAGAGAATTATGAAGATTTATGAAATAAAAAAATCTAAATTTATTGGTTATCTATTAGATGTTGAATCAATTGAAGATATTAAAAATAAAATTAATAAACTTAGGACACAGCATAAAAAAGCAAGACATGTAGTGTATGCTTATCAATTTATTGATAATAATAACAATGTAAGAAATGCCTATACCGATGATAAAGAACCTAAGGGTGTAGCCGGAATACCATTGATGATGTTATTAAATAATAAAAAAATATCTAATAAGGCAATTGTCATTATTAGATATTTTGGTGGTGTTGAACTTGGAAAGTCCAATTTGCTAAGAGCATATTTGCATACTGCAAAACTAGTTTTAGAAAACGAGTAATTTTGGTTTTTTAATTTGCAACTTCATAAGCCAATTTGTTTTTTTTGTTGTAGGCATAAATGAAACCAAATTGAAATGCGTAAATAATACCACAAATTATGTTTCAAACAATAACTCCAATTAAACCATTTGCTGCTTCAGGAGTTGCTAAGATAGCAAAGATAGAGTGTAATATTCACAACGCACAGTTAAAGATAAATAGTAATGCCATATATGGAGTAACTCCATGGAAATTTTTATTTTTAACTCCAATGATAAATTGTGGGAAAAATGCTAATGTAGTGAATGTTGGAACAATTAATGAGAATATTAATCCAGAATATCCACTAAATTTCGGAAAGTTAGGCACAGTAAATCTCAAGATAAATGCGATAAATAGCAATATTGAAATGAGTGAGAACGAGGCAATACCTGCTATTGCTCCTAACATCATTTTTTTTGTTTTTTTGTCATAGTAGTGGTATAAAAAGTACATTGTAAAGCTATAAATGACACCACATGTAAAGTTTGAAATAAATATACTAATTGCAGAAGCATCATTTTCAAATCAAACCCCTAATGAAATTCATAATAATAATCCAACATAAAAAATTCAAAATGAGGTGAAATTAACATTTCCTGTTTTTTTTGTTTTTAGTTGGTGAATTAATTGAGGAACACCTAATGCGATTGTAACACATGCCCCCAAATAACCAAATACTTGCGCTGCTATATTCATATTTTCCTATTCCTAGAATAAATTTTTATTTTAAAATAAACAATAAAACTTATTATTTTTTAGAATAAATTTATTATTTATAAAATGTCAATAATATAATGTTATCATTTTTTGTCTTTTAATGCACTAATAATTTTAAAAAAAATAAAAAACACCAATAGGTGTTAGTCATTTCTGAAATGGTGGCTCCGGCAGGAATCGAACCAGCGACACACGGAGCTTCAATCCGTTGCTCTACCAACTGAGCTACAGAGCCAATAATGGCGGTCCAGACGGGAATTGAACCCGCGATCTCTTCCGTGACAGGGAAGCGTATTAAACCACTTTACCACTGGACCGTGGTTGCGGAGACTGGATTCGAACCAGTGACCTTTGGGTTATGAGCCCAACGAGCTGCCGCCTGCTCTACTCCGCTATATAATGGCGGGCAATGAGGGATTTGAACCCCCGCGGGCCGTGAAGCCCCTGGCAGTTTTCAAGACTGCTCCCTTCAGCCACTTGGGTAATTGCCCATGGTGGACCCAACAGGACTCGAACCTGTAACCGACCGGTTATGAGCCGGTTGCTCTAACCATTGAGCTATGGGTCCGTGACAAAGATGTTGAGCTCGTTCATATGGTAGCACCGAAGAGAGTCGAACTCTTGACCTTCCGGGTATGAACCGGATGCTCTAACCAACTGAGCTACAGTGCCATAATGGTGGAGAGGAAGGGACTCGAACCCTCTACCTCCTGCGTGCAAGGCAGGCGCTCTGGCCAGGTGAGCTACCCCCCCATGGTGAAGAAGACAGGATTCGAACCTGCGACCGCTTGAGCCCAAGTCAAGTGCTCTACCAAGCTGAGCTACTTCTCCACTACATTGATAATCTTAATGCCTTATTATTATATATAATTTTAAAAAGTTTTTTATAAAAAAATATTTTTTAAAAATCTTCTTCATTTCATACAAATTCATAATCTCTAATTCTTATAGTGTCACCATTTTGAACATTAGACTTTTTAATTAATTCATAAACTCCAAGAGCTTTTAATTTAGCATTAAATCTTCATAAGTTATCCAAAGAAACAACTGGAATTCGATCATAAACATAAAAAACATCATCTCCAACTATTTCATAAGTGTTATTATTAATTTTTATTATATTAATAGGAGCTTTATTTAATGAAATAGTAACAACTTCATCATTTAATGTAATATTTTGTAAAGTATTATTTTCTTGAACTTTTTCATATAATAGTTTTTTAATTTCATCTATGTTGTCATTTGTTATGGCAGAATATGAAATTAA
Source organism: [Mycoplasma] phocae (assembly GCF_003332325.1). Taxonomy (NCBI): domain Bacteria; kingdom Bacillati; phylum Mycoplasmatota; order Mycoplasmoidales; family Metamycoplasmataceae; genus Metamycoplasma; species [Mycoplasma] phocae. The sequence goes on from NZ_CP029295.1 coordinate 589,497, forward strand.
TTTAACATTTGGATATTTTTGTTCGAATAATTTTTTATGCTCTTCAAAATCTGGTAAATCATTTTTATTAGCAATTACTACTTGCGGAAGTTTTTCTAAATTCAAATTATATTCTCGTAATTCAAAATTAATAATCTCATAATCTTCAATCGGATTTTTATCAGCAGACCCAAAATCAATAATATGCGCAATAATTTTGCAACGCTCTATGTGTTTTAAAAAACGAATACCAAGACCCTTGCCCTCATGAGCTTTTTCAATTAATCCCGGTAAGTCAGCAACAACATATGAATGATCAAAATATTTAACCAAGCCAAGCTGTGGAACTAATGTTGTAAAATCATAATCAGCAATTTTTGGTTTGGCATTTGATATTTGCGCTAAAGTTGAACTTTTGCCCGCACTCGGTTTGCCAATAAAACCAACATCGGCTAAGACTTTTAAAATTAAATGAATTTGAAATTTTTCACCCCTTAACCCATTTTCACAAATTCGTGGTGCGGTATTACGGCTAGACTTAAAATGCAGATTTCCTCTACCACCCTTGCCGCCTTTGGCAATTAAATAATTTTTTTCTTCAACAATGTCAGCTTTTAATTTTCCATCAACATAAACCATAGTTCCTAGTGGTACTTTGATAAATAAATCATCACCTTTTGCCCCGTAGGCATTTTTTGGTTTACCGTTTTCTCCTGATTTTGCAACAATTTTGTTTTGATAATAAAATGGTAAAAGCGTATTTTGACCAGTATCACCAACAAAATATACATCACCGCCATCACCGCCATCACCGCCATCAGGTCCACCACGATCAACGTTAGCCTCACGACGAAAACTAATTATTCCATTACCACCATCTCCTGCTTGCACAGAGATTTTAACTTCATCTATAAATTTCATGCTACTATTTTATCAAATTTAAACCCTTTTTTTAGTCATTAATTTATTCAGTTTAAGTATTTTAAACATTCTAAAAAAATAAAATAAAAAAGAAAACTATTTTATTCTTGGAAATAGTATTTCTGTTGCAACTGGGCCTTTTTTATCAAATTTTGTTCAATCAAATAAGTTTTTTTCATTAAAATCACTTATCTTTAAAAAATCTAAAACACTTTTCATTTTATTAGGAATAACAGAACTTAGCATATAAGAAACCGCATAAATGCCGTTTTGTAAGGTATTTAGCACAACATTTAACCGTTGAATATCTTCTTTTAATTTTCATGGTTCATTTTTATCGATATATTCGTTTAATTTTTTGCTTAGTTCAATAGCTTTTTTAAGAGCTTTATCGGCATGAAAATTATCAAATTCATTTTTATAATCTTGATAAATATTTCTAATCATCACAAAAACATTATTGTCAATTTCTTGAAGATCATTTAATTTATATTCAGTTCCAAATTCAAAAGATTGATTAATCATTTTAATTGTTCTATTTAAGAGATTACCAAAATTATTAGCTAAATCGGCATTTAGAACATTAACTAATAGCTCTTCGCTAAACGCAAAATCATTATCAATATTAATTTGCGAAATAAAAAAGTATTTAATTTCTTCAGCGCCATATTTTTCAATTAGTGGAATAGGGTCAATTACATTTCCACGTGATTTTGACATTTTTCCTTCAGGAGTAATAATCCATGAGTGAATAATTTCTTTAGTTGGTAATTTTAAATCAAGTGATTTAAGAAACACTGGTCAATAAATAGCATGAAAGCGGCTAATTTCTTTGGCTAATAAATGCACTCTTTCATCGCCATTTTCTCAATACTTTTGATATTTGCTATCATTTTCCGATAAAAAACCAAGAAAAGTTAAATAATTAAATAACGCGTCAAGTCAAACATAAATAACGTGTTGATTCTTAGTACCTTTAGTACTTGAAATAGGAATTCCTCAATCAAAAGAAACTCTTGTAATAGAAAGATTTTCAAGACCTTTGTTAATAAAATTATTTAATAATTCTTTATAAGTTGCGGAATTAGAAATAAAATTTGGATTATTTGTAAAAAAACTTTTAATTCATGGAGCAAATTTTTTAACATCAAAAAAATAACTTTCTTCTTTGATTTCTTGCAATTCAGTGCCTGAAACAGGATGAAAATATTTATTATCTTTAAAAATTGCTTGATTTTTAGTCAAAAATTCTTCATCGCTTATTGAATAAAGGCCTTCATAACTTCCCATATAAATATAACCTTTTTCTAGCATTTTATTAAAAATTAGTTGAATTGCTTTTTGATGATTTTTATTTGTAGTTCTATTAAATGCATCATAATCAATTAAAAGTAAATCTCACAATTTTTCAAATTGTTTAGCTTCTTGATCAACATATTCTTGAGGGTTAATATTCAACTCTAAAGCTTTCTTTTGAATTTTTTGTCCATGTTCATCAATTCCGGTAATAAAAAAAGTGTCATATCCTTGCTGTTTTTTATAATTTTTATAAACTCATGCCAGAGTAGTAGTAAATAAATGTCCAATGTGAAGCCTACCACTTGGATAGTAAATTGGTGTAGTTATATAAAATGTTTTTTTCTTCATAATTTTAGATCTCCTTATTAGCTTTTTTAGGAATATATAATTCTTTAACCTCTTCACGATAACTATGGTCATTTAAATCTTCGTTATGAAGATATATATTAGGTTCAAAAAGCGTTCCCCATCCAGAATTAAATCGTGCCTCAACTAAACAAAACTTTGGTTGAGAATTAATTCGTGGATAAACAATCTGTATTCGTTTAGGCTCAAATTTGTATTTTCGTAATAGGCAAATTAAATCAATGTATCTAGCCATAGGTAGAACAATTGTTAAATAACCTTTTTGTTCAATAATTTTTGAAGATAAAAAAATTAGTTGTTCCAAGTTTAAATTAATTTCATGAGTTGCTAATTTTTGTTCAATGGTAGTAGATTTTCTAATTTGATTAAAATTTTCATTGTAATATGGAGGATTAGCTACAATACTACTGTATTTTTTTGCTAATTTATTGCCACATTTAAAAGCATAATCTTTTGCTCAAGATCGAAAATCTTCTTCGATTATATTAATTTGATTAGTCAAATTATTTAACTCAACATTTTTTTGAGCAAGGGCAGCGGCTCTAGTTTGAATTTCAATTGCATCAATTTTAATTTTATTTGATCTTGCAGCAATGAAAATCGATAATGCTCCATTATTAGTTCCGATTTCTAAAATATTAGAAACATTACGATTTATAGCAATAAAATTGCCTAATAAAATAGTATCAACTGAATAATTAAACATTTCTTTATCTTGATATACAAATAATTTCCCACTATAACCCAAATTATTCTTAACAACGCCTTTTTTCATAATTAATAAATTATAAATGATAAAAAGCATAATATTTGCATCTTATTCTTATAAAATCATAGAATTAGTACAATAATAAATTTATTGTAAAAAAATTTGTTTTTGCTTTAATTTTGTGATTAATGATTTAGAATAAGTTTTCACAATTTCTTTAAATTTTTCACTTATGATTCATTACCAATATTGATAATAAAATCTATTTTGCTGTTAAGTACTAAGCCCTATTAATTTAACCATTACAATATATAATAGAGTTTATTTTAATAAAAATTTTTATACATTATTAATTAATATTGGAGAATAAATGAGATTATATTTAAAGAAAATGAATTATTTCTAATTAAAAATCAATTAAAAAAGGAAATATTTTTCGCAATTTTAAAGCAATTAATTTAGATATGTAGGAATTTGATTTAAAACAATTAAGCAGCCAAAAGAAAATTAATTTCTATTGATAGTTAGCGTTTTTGAAATGGAAACAACAAAATTCATGAATAAGTTTATGGAAAAATCATGTTCAATAGTAGCAATTAGTTATAATTTGCCATTTGCATACAAATGCTGATGTTTAATTAAAAATAATAGCAAAGTTATTATCTTAGCGAATTTCGCTATAATGATTTTTCAGACAAAACTGATTGAATTAGGTTTATTAACAAGAGCAGTTTCTATAGTTGTTAATGTAAATTTTTATAAAAAAAATAATCCACGTTTAAATAGGGATTATTTATTTTTTTGTTGCCAAAGGCATTTTTGTTCTCTGAAAACTGAATATCGTTGTAATTTAGATTAATCTGCTATAGAATTCACTATTAAACCGTTCAATTTATTAGTACTGGTCAGCTGAATGCATTGCTGCACTTACACCTCCAGCCTATCAACCTCATAGTCTATAAGGAATTTAAAAGGGAATACTCATCTTTGAGGGGGCTTCCCGCTTAGATGCTTTCAGCGGTTATCCCTGCCGCACTTGGCTACCCAGCTATGCTTTTGGCAAAACAACTGGCACACCATCGGTGCGTCCACTCCGGTCCTCTCGTACTAAGAGTAGCTCTCATCAATATTCCAACGCCCACATCAGATAGGAACCAAACTGTCTCACGACGTTTTGAACCCAGCTCGCGTACCGCTTTAATGGGCGAACAGCCCAACCCTTGGAACCGACTCCAGCTCCAGGATGCGATGAGCCGACATCGAGGTGCCAAACCTTCCCGTCGATGTGATCTCTTGGGAAAGATAAGCCTGTTATCCCCGGGGTAGCTTTTATCCGTTGAGCGACGGCCTTTCCACAAAGAACCGCCGGATCACTAAGTCCTGCTTTCGCACCTGCTCGACTTGTAGGTCTCACAGTCAATCACACTTCTACCTTTATGCTCTAAGATACGGTTTCTGACCGTATTGAGTGTAACTTTGAACGCCTCCGTTACCCTTTAGGAGGCGACCGCCCCAGTCAAACTACCCACCACACACTGTCCTCTTACCAGATCATGGTAACAAGTTAGAAGTTCAACGTAACAAGGGTGGTATTTCAACGGTGACTCCACTCAGACTAGCGTCTAAGCATCATAGTCTCCCACCTATCCTACACATGTTAAATCAAACTCCAATATGAAGTTATAGTAAAGCTCCACGGGGTCTTTTCGTCTAGATGCGGGTCTCCGGCGTCTTCGCCGGAACCATAATTTCACCGAGTCTAATGTCGAGACAGTTAAGAGATAATTACTCCTTTCGTGCAGGTCAGTATTTAGCCGACAAGGAATTTCGCTACCTTAGGACCGTTATAGTTACGGCCGCCGTTCACCCGGGCTTCACATCAATGCTTCGCAGATGCTAACACCTTTGCTTAACCTTCGGGCACTGGGCAGGAGTCACCCCATATACATCGTCTTACGACTTAGCATAGAGCTGTGTTTTTGATAAACAGTTCCCCCTTACTATTCACTGCGGCCCACTTTTTAAGGTGGGCATCCCTTCTTGCGAACTTACGGGATGATTTTGCAGAGTTCCTTGACATTAGTTTTCTCGCTCGCCTTAGAATACTCATCTTGGGGACGTGTGTCCGTTCTCGGTACGGGTTTCACAGAATTTAAGTTAGCAGCTTTTTTAAGAGGTATGAAATCGTATAATTCGCTACTTTGTTGCCATTTCACTATGCATCATAACTCCCGGTTATGCCGTGCGGATTTGCCTACACGACCCAGTTATTATTTACCCCACAATCCAATAAGTGGTAATACTATCCTCCCCCGTCACTACATCACATTCTAGAAAGTACAGGAATATTAACCTGTTGTCCATCGGCTACGCCTTTCGGCCTCGTCTTAGGACCCGACTAACCCTGGGTGGACGAACCTTGCCCAGGAAACCTTCCCCAATAGGCGTCAGAGATTCTCACTCTGAATCGTTACTCATACCGGCATTCTCACTTGTAAGCGCTCCACCAGTCTTCACAGTCTGGCTTCAATGCCCTTACAACGCTCTCCTAACGCATTTCTGCCCGTAGCTTCGGTATTGTGTTTTAGTCCCGTTAAATTATCGGCACAGAGTCTCTCGACTAGTGAGCTATTACGCACTCTTTAAACGATGGCTGCTTCTGAGCCAACATCCTAGCTGTTTAAGAAACTCCACAACCTTTCTCACTTAACACAATTTTGGGACCTTAGCTGACGATCTGGGTTGTTCCCCTCGCGTGCATCGACGTTATCACCGATGTACCGACTGCATAGTAGTTCATGATAGTATTCGGAGTTTGATTATAGTCAGTACGGCTAGGCGCCGCCATTCCATATTCAGTGCTCTACCCCCACCACTTAACACTACACGCTAGCCCTAAAGCTATTTCGGAGAGAACCAGCTATCTCCAGGTTCGATTGGAATTTCACCCCTACCCACAAGTCATCCGGGCACTTTTTAGCGTACTACGGTTCGGTCCTCCACTTAGTGTTACCTAAGTTTCAACCTGCTCATGGGTAGATCACCTGGTTTCGGGTCTATATCAACATACTAAAGCGCCCTGTTAAGACTCGATTTCTCTACGGCTTCGCTTTATTCCACTTAACCTTGCATGTTGACATAACTCGCCGGTCCATTCTGCAAGATGTACGCCATCACCCATTAACGGGCTCTGACTAACTGTAAGTAATTGGTTTCAGGATCTATTTCACTCCCCTCCCGGGGTTCTTTTCACCTTTCCCTCACGGTACTAGTTCGCTATCGGTGTCTGGTTAGTATTTAGCCTTACCGGGTGGTCCCGGCGGGTTCAGACAGGGTTTCACGTGCCCCGCCCTACTCAGGATACTACTTGAAGACTTATTCATTTCGCTTACGGGAATTTCACCCTCTATGTTTAAGCATTCCAGCTTATTCTGCTATGTTTAAGTTTTGTCTAACTTCGTATAAGTAGTCCTACAACCCCAACATCAAATGTTGGTTTGGGCTCTTCCCCGTTCGCTCGCCACTACTGAGGGAATCATTCTTTATTTTCTTTTCCTGCTGCTACTGAGATGTTTCAATTCACAGCGTGTCTCTTCATTCGACTATGAATTCATCGAAATGATAATTGAGGATTAGCTCAATTGGGTTTCCCCATTCGGAAATCCCCGGATAACAGCTTATTTCCAGCTAACCGAGGCTTATCGCAGGTAATCACGTCCTTCTTAGACTTCCAGACCCAAGGCATCCACCAAAAACTCTTATCTTGTTTAATAGTTGTTTTGTTATTGTTTGTTGTATGACCTATTGTTTTCTTTAATTTTGATATATATATTCTATAGGTTGATCTAAACTTTGAAATATTAATTAATATAATTTTTCAATGTCGATATTCAGTTTTCAAAGAACAAATATAGAGAGATAGATCTCTCAAAACTGAATACGAATATTTTTTCCATAACTAGGTGTACTCCGTAGAAAGGAGGTGATCCATCCCCACGTTCTCGTAGGGATACCTTGTTACGACTTCACCCCAGTCACCAGTCCTACCTTAGGCAGTTGCCTCCGAGGTTAGCAAACCGACTTTGGGTATTACCAGCTCCCATGGTGTGACGGGCGGTGTGTACAAGACCCGAGAACGTATTCACCGCAGCATAGCTGATCTGCGATTACTAGCGATTCCGACTTCATGGAGTCGAATTGCAGACTCCAATCCGAACTGAGATCGGCTTTTTGAGATTTGCTCCATGTCGCCATATTGCTTCTCTTTGTACCGACCATTGTAGCACGTGTGTGGCCCCACTTGTAAGAGGCATGATGATTTGACGTCATCCCCACCTTCCTCCCAGTTACCCAGGCAGTATCTCTAGAGTCCTCAACATTACTTGTTAGTAACTAAAGATAGGGGTTGCGCTCGTTGCAGGACTTGACCAAACATCTCACGACACGAGCTGACGACAACCATGCACCATCTGTCACTCCGTTAGCCTCCACTATATCTCTATAGCTTCGCGAAGGATGTCAAAAGTGGGTAAGGTTTTCCGTGTATCTTCAAATTAAACCACATGCTCCACCGCTTGTGCGGGTCCCCGTCAATTCCTTTAAGTTTCACTCTTGCGAGCATACTACTCAGGCGGATCATTTAATGCGTTAGCTGCGTCAGTGATTCCTCCACCGACTAATGATCATCGTTTACAGCGTGGACTACCAGGGTATCTAATCCTGTTTGCTCCCCACGCTTTCGTCCCTCAGCGTCAGTATAGACCCAGTAAGCTGCCTTCGCCTTTGGTGTTCTTCCATATATCTACGCATTTCACCGCTTCACATGGAATTCCGCTTACCTCTATCTAACTCTAGTTTGCCAGTATCCAAAGCGAGCCAGGGTTGAGCCCTGGAATTTGACTCTAGACTTAACAAACAGCCTACGAACGCTTTACGCCCAATAATTCCGGATAACGCTTGCGACCTATGTATTACCGCGGCTGCTGGCACATAGTTAGCCATCGCTTTCTGACAAGGTACCGTCAGCTCAATAGCATTTCCTCTACTGAGTGTTCTTCCCTTATAACAGCACTTTACAATCCGAAGACCTTCATCGTGCACGCTGTGTCGCTCCATCAAGCTTTCGCTCATTGTGGAATATTCCCTACTGCTGCCTCCCGTAGGAGTTTGGGCCGTATCTCAGTCCCAATGTGGCCGTTCAGTCTCTCGACCCGGCTAAACATCATAGTCTTGGTGGGCCATTACCTCACCAACTAACTAATGTTCCGCACCCTCATCCTTTAGTGGAGCTTTGGAGCTCCTTTCACAACAGAATCATGCGATTCTATGCGTATCCGGCATTAGCCAATGTTTCCATTGGGTATTCCAATCTAAAGGGCAGATTAAGTACGTGTTACTCACCCATTCGCCGCTAGGTTCTAAAAGAACCTCGCTCGACATGCATGTATTAGGCACACAGCCAGCGTTCATCCTGAGCCAGGATCAAACTCTTAATATTTGATTTTGGTTGTTATTTTTGTTTTTTTGTTATTTAAATTATTTTTTAAATTGACGTTATGGTATTCGTATTCAGTTTTCAAAGAACTATCTAGGCACAACTTAATAAATTGCACAATTACTATTATACATATTTTATTTTTTTTAATGTAAAAATTATTTAAAAATTTTTGCAAAAAAATATATGCAATTGCATATACGTTTTAAACTATACTATCCACAAACTTCTAAATCTTCATATGAAAATTCAGTTGGCACTTTTCTACCAAATTGTTCGATATTAACAAAAGCTTTTTGGGTACGATCATTATTTTTAATAATATCGCCAACTTCACCTTTAAAAATTCCGTCTTTGATTTTTACAAAAGTTCCTTCTTTAAAAGCGGTTTCGATATCACCTCTGGCAAATTTATCATTTAAATTAATTTCCACATCGATCATTTTTTGAAAATTACGTTCGCTAATTGGAGTTGGTTTTGCTCCTTTACCACTTGATCCGATTAGACCAGTCACATATTGGGTGTTACGAACTAAATATCACGATTCGTCAGTCATTACCATATTTAAAAAGATATATCCTTTATATATATTAATATAACGAACGGTAAATTCTTCACCCCGCGATTTTTTTTCTAATTCCTTATTTGATAGATGTGGCGTCTTGAAAATTTTAATTTCATGAAAAAGATCTTCTTTTTGCTCAGCTACAATTTTATTTTTTAAGGCTTCAACGACATTATCTTCTTTTCCCGATACCGTTGAAATCATATATCATTTAAAATCTTTGTTTTCCATTTCTTTTGCTCATTTCTAAATTTTTATTCCTAGCACATTTCATAATCCAGTAAATCCTAAAGTTATCAAAAAACAAAAAATTGCCATAATTACTAAAAAGACAATAGTGATTCCGAATCAGCGTCATGACTTTGAACTTTTCGGTCAAATAATTCGTTTAATTTCCTTAAATCAATTTTTAACCGTGGAATGTTTGATCCCATTTGTTTTTCTCTGCATACGATCAAGTTCTTTTTTTTGTTTCCTTAATTGTTTTGCTTTTAATTTTTCAGCTTTAAGATCCTCATTCATTATTTTTCCTCTTTATGCATTGTTTGCGAATTACAGTGTTTGCAGAATTTTTTAATTTCTAATCTTGATTCGTTGCTTTTATTAACATAGTAATTTTTTGCTAAACATTCTTGGCATGCTAAACTAATTTTTTTTGTTTTTTTCATAAATTATAATTATAAATAAATTTTACAAGTTTTTTTGTGATTATTCAAAAGATAATAAGGTAATATTAACATATGAATAAACTTACAATTCTTTTATCAGTACTATTAGTTATATTTATCGTTTCGTATTTAATATTTATAATTCACTATTTAAGCCGAACTTATCTTAATATCTTAATTGATAAATTTAACAAATACAAAACTAATTTACAAAAGAAATTGTTTAAGATTAATAATATTAATAATCAGTTGCATGAATTTTATTCGAAAAGTTTAAATTTCAAAAAAATGGAAGATGAAATTTCAAAGCTAATTTCAGATTATGAAAGAAGAGCCATTTTAATTGAAAGTATGATCGCTACCCTCAATAACGAAATTGATTTTCACCTTAATAGCCATCATTTTTGGGAAATAAAATGTTTTATTGTTTTTAAAAGTAAAGAAAATGAAATAACTCGCCACTATAAACAAATTAATGAAACTTATCAAAAAATTGAAAAAA